>DASVHW010000235.1 GCA_036382395.1 Candidatus Binatia bacterium
TGGGCGATCGCACCCACCCTCCGGCCGATGCGTCCGAAGCCGATGATGCCCATCGTCAGGCCAGCCAGCTCGATGGGCGGGGTCTTCCAAAAACAGAAATCCGGCGCCCTCACCCACTCGCCGGCCATCACCGCCGCATGATGCGCACCGGCCTGATGGCACAGCTCCAGCAACAGCGCGAAGACATGCTGCGCCACGGAATCGGTCCCGTACTCCGGCACATTGGACACCGGAACGCCGCGCCGCCGTGCCGCAGCCACGTCGACCACGTTGTAACCTGTAGCCAGGACGGAGATGAACCGCAGCGCGGGCAAATTTGCCAGCGTCTGTGCCGTCAAAGGGACCTTGTTCACCAGTAGCACGTCCGCATCGCAGGCACGCAACAGGAGGTGCTCCGCCGGCGTGCGATCGTACAGCGTCAGCTCGCCGAGCTGGGCAAGTTCATCCCAGGGGTTGTCTCCCGGGTTGACGGTATAGCCGTCAAGCACGACTACCTTCATACCGATCTTCGCCGCCGACTCGTCTGGCCTATGATCTATCGAGACAATGGGTTAGGGAGTCAATGGCCCGATCTGCTTGACCGTCTCTGAGCACGCTCCTATAAGCGTCTCGACTCATGATGCTTGACTAAGCCCGCCCGCCGGGCATCGCACGCCGGATGGATACCGTCGCACTCGCGTACCGCTGCGCCGCTGCCGCAATCGAAGCCGGGAGGGAGATCCGCGAGACCGTCCATGCGATGGCGCTCGGCGACCGTGCCAGGCCGTGCAGGTCGATTCTCAAACCGGCGCGAAACAAAATGGCGGATGCCGTGGCCGAGGCGGCAGGCATCAAGCGCCTGGAACGGCTCAGCCTGGACCTGGGCTATCCGATCAAGTTCGTTCCCGAACCGAATCAACCTCCCCATACGATCGACGGTGCGAAGGGTACCGCCACGATCTGGGTATTGTTCGATGCTATCGATGGCACGGTCAAGATTGCAGGACTCGGCAATGACTTGCGCCACAAGAAGGTCCGCGCCACCAACGACGGCGCCTGGACTTCCGTCATGGCGTTTACCGCTCCGACGGAGAAGCCGCTGGAACATTTATGTATCGGGGATTTCATCGCGGCCACCATCGTGGATGGCAATCCCACCAGCTACAAGACCTACCCGCAGGAAGTGATCGCGATCCCCGACAGAAGCGGCCGTCTGCGGACCTACGAACTCGCCGGCAGACGCAAGCGGCGCTTGTTCACCAGTACGAATCGGAACCTGGGCCAGTCGTTCGTCTTCTTCGACGCTTTCCAGGCGTACGATCGGGAGACGCGCGCGCCCGGTGATGAAGCGCTGGCGGTCGAGCTGTACCGGCTACTCATCAACCGCCATGCAGGCGGGGCCTACGACGTCTTGCGGCAGTTCGGCAGCCTGGGCGCCCTGCAGCGCATGATGTTGGGCTGGCGCGATGGTTCTCCCTGGTACGAATCCCAGTGCGCCGCGTTCATCGTCGTCAACGAGAATATTCCGAACCTGATCCCTGCGGTGCGGATCGTCGAAGGAGCGGGAGGCATCTGCGTGGATTTCGACGGGCGGCCACTCCGCGAGCGCCGCGTCGGTGAAGGCCGCACGAGCGTCGTGTACGCCGCTAACCACTCCATTCGCCAAGTGGTCATGCGGTTGGTCAGACGGGCCCACGAAGCGATCGTCGGGGGCACCGGCAGCGTCCCCCCGCCCGGGCTCAGAGCCGGAGCGTCTCCGCGAGGGCGCGGATCTGGTCGGTGAGGCCACTCCGCTACGCCAGTGGCGTGAGGATCAGCTCCTCGACATCAGTTCAGTATGGGAACTGGCCCAGATTGGTGCGACAGGACAAGCATTGGCCGCCTCGGTATTGCGGGGGCTGATGGGAAAATGCACCGTCACCGCGGTGCCCTGTCCTACCGTGCTGCTGATCGCGATTCTCCCACCGTGCGCCTTCACGATCGCTTCGACGATAAAGAGTCCAAGCCCCGACCCCTCGATGGGGCTGCTGGGCGCTTGGCAGCGATACTTCTCGAACACAAGCGGCAGCTCGCTCGGTGGAATGCCCGCGCCGTTGTCACGGACCTCCAGGACGATCTCGTCAGCGGCCGCGCGCCCGGCGGACAGGGAGACCGTCCCCTCCGCTGGCGTGAACTTGATGGCATTGCCGACGAGGTTGGTGATGACCCGCTCCACCTGCACCGGGTCGACATACACGAACGGCAGGTTGGGTGCGACCGTGCAGTGAAGCGCCACGCCCTTGGTATCACTGGCGCTGCGCGCCAGCAGGAGAACGTCCTCTACCACGTTTGCCAGGTTCGTCGCCCGCCGTTGCAGGACGAGCCAGCCGGCATCAATGCGGCCCGCATCGATAAGGTTGAGGGCGAGCGTGATGACATGTTGGGTAGTCGCGTCGAGGCGCTGGGCAAGGTTCCTCTGCCGCTCCGTAAGCGGGCCACCATCACCCTCCAGCAGCAGCCTGGCTAAAGCCTGGATCACCCCGAGAGGGTTCTTGAGGTCGTGGCTGAAGGTTGACAGGAACTCCATCCTCAGCCCGCGGGTATGAGAGTCTTCCGCCTCCCGCTCGCGGTTGCGTGCCTCTCCCACCAGGTGGCCGAAGAAGAGCGCCACTGCAAACAGAAACGGGATGCGCAGGGCGTAGCCTGGGCTGAGTAACGGCCCCAGGCCGATAAACTGCGCCATGCTGTACAGATGCGTAGCGCTGACCAGCACCGCTGCACCCACCACCAGCTCGAGGTGCTTGGTCAGCGCGCTCAAAAACACGACGACGAAATAGATCACGAAGAACTGGCTCGAGGCCGTACCCGTGATCGCCAGACCGACGGACACCATGGTCGCATCAAACAACACGACGGTCACGTCAAAGAAGTATTCCGATGGCATGCGCGGTAGCAGGGCGCGCAGTACGATGTTGGATGCGAGGTACGCCGCAACGAAGAGGTCCACCCCCAGAGGCCTCACCGGGTGGCTGAAAAGCACCAGATATGAGGTGGCGATGATCAACACCCAGCGGAGAAGCAGGACGCCTTCGACTTTGTTCAACGTCGTAACCGGGTGGGCGGAGGGTTTCATGCGCAATGAGTTGCAGAGACGTCTTACGTTCGCGACGCCGCTGGTAGATCTCAGCACCCAACATGCCACGGCGGTACTCACCGGATGTACGGGACAACCACAGCGAAGTTCAAAACTTGACGCTGACGGCGATCGCCATCGCACGGAAGGGCCAGAATTCACCAGCCAGGCGCACGGTTCGGCGCCTGCGTCACTCGTCGGTCAGCTGGCTGAAATTTGACTCGGGGAAACTACGTAAAACGACCCATGAAAGAACGGATCTGCTGTGCTTACGGGAGCAGCCCAGTGCAATTATTTGCACCTCCGCGCGGAGTTTCTTGCGGGCATCGTTCTCTGCTGACCGACTGTCAGTTCACCAACACGTGCCCCGGCAAGCCACCTTCGATCCGCTGGCTGAGGCGTTCCCATCCGCGCACGAGGCGGAGCGCCTCCTCCCGATCGGCTATCCCGGTGGCGACCGCGATGCGAGAGGCGGATTCAATCACTTCCCAACTCACGTCCCCGGTACGGCGCAGTTGGACTTGGCGAAGGCGGTAATTCGGGGAGGCCTCCTCTTCATTCAATATCTGTCTGCCGATCATGTGAATCTCGGAAGTTCAGCTACCATCCGCACAGGATCATTCTACTCACACGCCGCAACCGCCGGCACGGCGCCCTCGAGCTTCTCCAACTCCGCGTACAACGTATCGATTTCCTTCTGCAGGCGCGCGTACTCACTGAAGACGGCGTGCGGATTGGCGTGCGCCTGGTGGAAGCCAGGTTGGTTGATGCCCTCGGCCAACACGCTCAGTTCGGTTTCCTTGGCGGCAATGGCGGCCTCGGTCTTCTCCCACTCCTGCACTCGACGCGCCTGGGCGCGTTCCTGCCGCCGTTGCGCCTCACGCGCGGCGCGCGTACTGGCACGGTCAGGGCGCTCTGGAGCGACCTCCTCGTCTTCGGCGCGGCGCGCGCCGCTGGCGGAGACGACCCTCGTTGCATGGTCCCCACCCGTGGCCTTCTTGAGGAGATACTCTTCGTAGTTGCCGATATAGCGCACGGCGGTGCCGGCACCGACCTCGATGATCTCTTCCGGCAAGCGATCGAGGATGTATCGGTCGTGGGCCACCAGAACGAGCGTGCCACGATAGGCGAGCAGCGCGTCGAGCAGGACCTCTTTGGCGTGAATGTCGAGATGGTTCGTCGGCTCATCCAGCAGCAGACAGTTGGCGGGATGGAGCAGGAGCTTGGCCAGGGCCAACCGATTACGCTCACCGCCGCTCAGGACGCCGGTACGCTTGTCCACCGCATCGCCCGAAAACAAGAAGGCGCCGAGGATGTGACGCACTTGGGGGACCAGCTCCATTGGGGCCGTCCGCGAGATCTCTTCCAGCACGGTAAGCCCCGGGTCGAGCTCTTGAGTCTGATCTTGCGCGAAGTACCCGAGCGTGACGTTGTGGCCAACGATGCGCTCACCGCCGCTCAGGGGCTCGACGCCCACGAGCAGCTTCATCAACGTCGATTTGCCGGCGCCGTTGGGGCCCACCAGCGCCACCTTACGGCCGCGCTCGATGGAGAGATCGAGCTGATCGTAGACGACGAGATCGCCGTACTGTTTGCACGCCCCGCGCATCTCCAACACGATGCGCCCGCTACGCGGCGGCTGCGGGAAGCGAAAATGTACGCTGCGATATCCCTCGGGCGGCTTCAGACGCTCGATCTTGTCGAGCTGCTTGATGCGGCTTTGCACCAGCGCGGCCTTGGACGCCTGGTAGCGAAACCGGCTGATGAAGCCTTGCAGCCGCTCGATCTCTTCCTGCTGCAACCGGTACGCCTCGGCCTGGCGTTGTATGCGCTCCTCGCGCTCGATGAGGTAGCGACTGTAGTTGGTCTGGAAATCCGTGATCGATCCGTGTGCGACCTCGCTGATGCGTTGCACGACCACGTCGAGGAAATAGCGATCGTGCGCCACCACGACGACGGTGTGCGGGTAGTCGGAGAGGAACTCTTCCAGCCAGGTGCGGGCTTCGATGTCGAGGTGGTTGGTCGGCTCGTCGAGCAGGAGGAGATGTGGCCGGCGCAGGAGCAGCGTGGCGAGCGCCAGGCGCATCTGCCAGCCGCCAGAGAATTCCCCGCAATCGCGCTGCAGATCAGCGGAGCGGAACCCGAGGCCGGCCAGCACTCGCTCCGCCTGCGCTTCCATGTCGTAGGCGCCGCACGTGTCCCATTCGCCGCAGAGCTTGGTGTAGCGCTCCATCAGTGCATCGTGACGCGGATCGTCCGCCGGTATTTCCGCCAGCTCGTGCTCGACGCGGCGGCATTCCGCCTCCAGGGCACGCACGTCAGCAAAGGCACTCAGGGCCTGTTCGAGCACGGTCCGTCCGCTGATGCCCAAGACCTCCTGGGGCAGATAGCCGACAGTGCAGTCCTTGGGCACCGCAATGACGCCGTCGTCGGCCTCGCCTTGGCCGGCAATCAGCCGCAGGAGTGTGGACTTGCCCGAACCGTTGGCTCCAACCAGGCCGACCCGACAGCCGTCCGGTACAAACCAGTTGACCCCGTCGAGCACGGTCTGCGAACCGTATCGCTTGCGCAGATTGCTGATCGTGAGCACAACCAGGATATGTAGCGACGATGCCGCGGAGGTGCAAACGGCAGCGGTGAAGTTCAACGCGGCGAAGACGGACAGCCGCGGCTATAGACCGTGAGCGAGAGCTGTTGTAACTGTGCCCGGCGCGGATTTGCGATTTCCGATTTCGGATGCTTCAATCGGGAAGAGTCGACCTGCAATCCTGAAAGTCAGCGAGGGGAGTTGCAATGTCAGAATTAGGCTTCTGGACGTTAGCGCAGAAGGATCCGGCGCACCTGGCCCTGGTTGAGCCGGACGGGAAACAATTGACTGCCGGCGAACTCCTGGCAGCATCGAACCAACTGGTGCACGCCCTGCGGGGTCTCGGCCTGAAGCAAGGCGACTGCCTGGCGACGGTGCTGCCCAACGGCGCACCAATGATCGAGCTGTATCTCGCGGCCGCACAAGCCGGGTGGTACCTGACGCCAATCAACCATCATCTCACGGCGTCGGAAATCGCCTACATCGTGCAGGACTCCGATTCCAAAGTTCTGGTGGGCGCCGAGCGTTTTGCCAGCGCCTGCGCCGGCGTCGCGGAAGAGCTGAAACTCCCGAAGCAGGCCTTGCTCGCCGTCGGCCGGATCCCCGGCTTTTCTTCCTACGCGGACCTGAAGGCGGGCCAGCCGACCACGCTGCCCCCGGACCGCTGCGCCGGGCAAGTGATGAACTACACGTCGGGGACCACGGGTCGTCCCAAAGGTGTACGCCGGCGCCTGCAACCATACGATCCCGACATCGTGTTCTCGATGATGGGCATGTTCTTGGGGATGTTCGGCATTCAGCCTGGGGACAACGGGGTGCATTTGACCGGCTCGCCGCTGTATCACACCGCGGTGCTCATGTTCGCCACCAGCTCTCTGCACATCGGGCACACCCTGGTGCTGATGGACAAGTGGACCCCGGAGAGCTGCCTCGAGGCCATTCAGAAGCATCGCGTCACCACGAGTCACATGGTGCCCACCCAGTTTCACCGGCTGCTGGCGCTCCCCGAAGACGTCAAGGCCCGCTACGACATGTCATCCTTGCGGCACATGATCCATGCTGCCGCGCCATGTCCCGTCGACGTGAAGCGGCGCATGCTGCAATGGTGGGGACCGGTCATTTACGAGTACTACGCCGCCAGCGAGGGAGGTGGAACGCTGGTGTCCCCCGAGGAATGGCTGAAATACCCTGGCACAGTGGGGCGCGCTTGGCCGAGCTCGGCGATCCGTGTTCTGGATGATGCCGGCAACGACTGCCCGCCGGGACAGCATGGAATCGTGTACATGTCACTTGCCGCTGCGGAGTTCGAGTACCACAAAGACAAGCAGAAGACCGATGCCAACCGGCGTGACGGGTTCTTCACCGTTGGCGACGTCGGCTATCTGAACGAGGAGGGTTATCTGTTCCTCTGCGACCGCAAGATCGACATGATCATTTCGGGTGGGGCGAACATCTACCCGGCTGAAGTCGAGTCTGTCCTGCTCACCCATCCCAAGGTGGCCGATGCCGCCGTCTTTGGCATCCCCGACGAGGATTGGGGCGAGCAGGTGAAGGCAGTGATCGAGCTGGCCCCCGGCGTGCACGCGGGTCCGGCACTGGCGCAGGAGATCCTGACCTTTTGTCTCCAACACGCGGCGAAGTACAAATGTCCCAAGTCGATTGATTTCATCGAAGTCATGCCGCGCGATCCGAACGGGAAACTGTACAAGCGCAAGCTCCGCGATCCGTACTGGCAAGGCCGCGAGCGGGTGATCTGAGGCGGCTGCGCCGCCGCGTATGGCGTAGAGCTGATCGCGGTATCGTTCCGGGCCATAAGCCATATGCGATAAGCTATACGCGAGTTTGGCTATGCAGTACGACGAACTGTACCGCAGCTTTCACTGGCACGTGCCGGAGCATTTCAACTTCGCCGTCGACGTCATCGACGCCTTGGCGCAGGACCGCAGCCGCGTCGCACTGTATTGGGAGGACGAGGCTGGGCGTGAAGCCCGCTACACGTTCTGGGACATCAGCACTCAGAGCAGCCGCTTCGCCAATGCCCTACGCGGGCTCGGTGTGGGCAAGGGCGACCCGGTCATGGTCATGCTGCCGCGCGTGCCGGAGTGGTTTGTGGCGTTCGTGGGAGCATTGAAGGCCGGAGCCCTCGTCATCCCATGCACCGCAAGCCTGCGCGCCAAGGACATCCGCTACCGGGCGCAGCACAGTGGCGCCCGCGCCATCGTCACGGCACCGGAGAATGTCGCCGAGGTCGAGGCGATTCGTCGGGAATGCGAGGAGCTGCGCGCCTTGATCGTAGTGGGCGGGGCGATCAATGGCTGGCGCGCGTGGAATGACACCCTGGCCGCGGCCGCACCGCACTGGCACGCCGAGGCAACGCGCAGCGATGAGCCGGCGATTTGCTTCTACACCTCCGGCACCACCAAGGATCCGAAGGCCGTCTTGCACACGCACGCCTACACGTACGCACAGCGTTATACCGGCCGTTACTGGCTCGACCTGCGGCCGGAAGACCTGCACTGGACCACGTCGGACACCGGCTGGGCGAAGGCCGCGTACGGCGTGCTCTTCGGCCCGTGGAGCAACGGCGTCCCCATTTTCATGTACCACGGCCGTTTCGAACCCGAGAAAGAGCTTCGCCTGCTGGAGAAGTACGAGATCAACGTCTTCTGCGCCCCGCCGACCGAGTACCGTCTGCTGGTCAAGGAGGACTTGGCGCAGTTTCGTTTTCCCAAGTTGCGCCACTGCACGGGAGCGGGCGAGCCGCTGAACCCGGAAGTCATTCACGCGTGGAAAGCAGCCACCGGGAGGTGGATCCACGACGGCTACGGACAAACCGAGACGATCGTCCTGGTGGCCAATTTGCCCGGCATGGAGATCCGTCCAGGTTCCATGGGAAAGGCGTTTCCCGGCCACGACGTCCGGGTGATCGATGCGCACGGCGGCGAGCCGCCGGCCGGCGCAGTCGGCGACGTGGCTTTGCGTGGCCGCGTGCCGGGCCTCTTCCGCGAATACTGGAAGAATCCGCAGGAGACGGCGGCCTGTTGGCGCGGGCAGTGGTACCTCACCGGCGATCGCGCCTATCGCGACGATGACGGCTACTTTTGGTTTGTCGGCCGTGCCGATGACGTGATCATCAGCGCCGGGTACCGCATCGGCCCCTTCGAGGTGGAGAGTGCCCTGCTGGAGCATCCCGCCGTGGTCGAGTCGGCCGTAGTCGCAAGCCCTCACGCCGAGCGCGGCGCAATCGTCAAGGCGTTCGTGAAACTGCGGCAAGGTGTGCGACCGTCGGCGGCGCTGGTTCGGGAACTACAGGAGCACGTGAAGCGGACCACCGCGCCCTATAAGTATCCGCGCGAGATCGAGTTCATCGACGAATTACCGAAAACCGTGAGCGGAAAAATTCGCCGGATCGAGCTGCGCCAGCGGGAAGAAGCCCGCAAGCGCGCGAAGTGAGTTTGGCGTGGCGAGGTCCCGGCCGGCACCGCTCGAGGTCGAAGCCAAGTTGCTGGTGGCGCGGGAGGGCGATCTGCGCGCCATCGCTCGCCTCGAATCCATCGGACCGTACCGGCTGCTCCCGCATGGCGCCGCACGCCTCCACTCCGTATACATCGATACGCCGGATCTGACTCTGGCGCGCCGGCGCATCGCCGTGCGCTTGCGCCGGCACCTGGGGCGGTGGGAGCTCACGGCGAAATGGGCCGGCCGCGTCGCCGGGTTGGTACATGAACGTCCCGAGCGGACGGTGGCGCTGTGCACAGCACCGCGATTCCCCTTTCACCTGGACGGCCAGCTGCACGGAGACCTCGAGGCGATCGTCGCCGGGTGTGCCCTCAGTCCCATTCTGATCACGGACATTCATCGCCGGCGATTCGACGTGTCACTGCTCGCGGCGCCGGCGACGGCGCCGCCCCTGGCGGAGCTGGCGTTGGATCGCGTCCGTCTGCGCGCGCCGGATGACCGCCAGGCGGTCGCCACCTACTGCGAAATCGAGATCGAGCGCCTGCATGGAACACGGCGCCACGTCACCCGCTTGGCTCGACTCCTGCAGCAACGCTTCGATCTGGCGCCGTCAGCCGAGTCGAAGTTCTCGCGCGGGCTCGGCTTGCTATACGGCGCCGGCTTCCACGCTGAATGCGGAGCGCAGTGACTGGTCATGAATTCCGCAGCCACGGACGCAAGCTTGACTTCGCCCGACCCTGAGGCGAATAAAGATTCCAGCATGCACAACGCGGGTGGGCAAATCTGATGCGCGCTGCGCTCGTGGTCTTGGGCGCAGCGTTCCTGCTGAGTGTCGGAACCCTCTGGTGGTTGAGGTTCGAGCATCATGCCCCTGTGGTCTCGTTACCCGCCCCCGTCGAGGTCCTCGGAAGAAAGACGCCAATTGATTTCGACGTTCGCAGCGATGCTCCCGGTCTGCGTTCAGTGACGGTGCGCCTGCAAGCGGGCGGGTCGAGCTATGAGTTGCTGAGCGACACCTACCCCACCGCGAGTTGGCGCGGCAGCGGAGTGTCGGAGAAGCGGGTGCATGTCGAAGCGGATCTTCTGCCGTTGAAAGTGCCGGAGGGGCCGGCCACGCTGGAAGTGTACGTGGAAACGTACGCCTGGCACGTGTTGCCCATCTTGCGCACGCCGCAGCTCTCGCTGCCGGTTACAGTCGACCTCACCCCGCCAAAGATCGAGTTGCTGACGACGCAACACAACATCCGACTCGGCGGCATGGAGTTGGCCGTCTTCCGTCAGTCCCCCGACACGGTGCGCAGCGGCATTCAGGTGGACAAGTATTTCTTTCCGGCGCAAACGGGGTACTTTGTTGATACCGCCGTGGCGCTGGCGTTCTTCGCCGTCCCGCAGGATTTGACGACGGACGTGCGTCCCCGTTTGATCGCCAGCGACGCGGCCGGCAATCAGCGCGAGGTCTATCTGCCTTGCAGCATCAAACCCCACCGGTTTGCCGAGCGGACGTTGGCAGTCGATGATGATTTTCTCAGCCGCAAGGTGCCGGAGATCGCGCACGAAAGCGGCCTGACGATCACCGCGGACCTGGTGAAAAGCTACTTACTGATCAACCGAGATCTGCGAGGCCGGAATGAAGCGCGCATCCGCGAGGTGACGGCGCATTCCGCGCCGGAGCCCCTGTGGGACGGCGCCTTTCAGCGGCAGCCCAACGCGGCGCCGCTCAGCTCCTTCGCCGATCGGCGCACCTACACCTACCATGGCGACGTCATCGATCATCAGACGCACCTGGGGTACGATCTGGCCTCGCTGAAACTCAGCGCCGTCGAAGCGGCGCAGACGGGCGTGGTGGTCTACGCCGACAATCTGGGCATTTACGGCAATGCCGTGATTCTGGATCATGGCCTCGGACTCTTCACGCTCTATGGACATCTCAGCTCGATCGCCGTGCAACACGGAGAGCGCGTGAAGGCCGGCCAGACAGTCGGCCAGAGCGGCGAAACCGGTCTGGCCGGTGGCGATCATCTCCACTTCTCGGTAATGTTATGGGGCGTGCACGTGGACCCGGTAGAGTGGTGGGACCCCCACTGGCTCCACGATCACGTGACACCCAAATTGACGATGTTCCCACGCGCAACCACCGCACCCGGAGCCGCACACGACCATGACTAAGCCAGACCGCGAGAGTCAACTCCACCTCGGTGAACAACGACTCAAAGAGTGGGGAGTGCCCGCCGACGCCAGCGTCGAGGCGCTCCGTCACACTGCCGGCCGCGATGCCGCCGCCGATCTCGCCATCGCCACCCGTCTCGGCTCGCATACCGAACCCGCCAGTGTCGAGGCACTGATCGCACTAGAGACGGCCAGCAGCGACAAGCTGGTGCGCAAGGAAATCCGCCGCTCCTTGTACCGTTTGGAGCGTCGCGGTCTGACGATTCCGCAGCCCGCGACGCCGAAACCAACGCTGGTGGCACCGGCGCCCGCGCTGGAAGGGTATCTCTCTGCGGTCGATGGCGGGGGTGATCAACTGGTGTGGCTCGCCAAACCGAGGGCAGGCAGCGTGGCGCATTTGTTCGCCGTGATCAACGATCCCGATGGCCTGCGGGAAGTGGATCTCTCCGAAACGACGCGCAAGGCGCTGCGCGCGGCACGACAGCAATTGCTCGACAAGCATGAGCTCCGCATGGTCGAAGCCGACTGGCGCTACTGTGACTACCTCATCGATCGGGCAATGCGCTGGGCGGCCGAGAAAGGCCACTCGGTCAGCGGCGACTACCCGGGATTGCGGGCGCAACTGATCAAGCAGCCGGTGACGGAGATGCCGGCGCTGATCTTGGCGCGCACGGATAGCGACGCCGTGCGCCGTGACCCGCAGCTGGTGGCTGAGTCTGCCAAGCTGCTAGACGAAAAAGAGTTCCGCACCTGGTTTTTCGATCGCGATGTCCTCAAGCCGTACATCGACGAGGTGCTGGAAGCCAAAACCAGCCCGCTGATTCTGCAACCGGGCCAGCAACAGGAGCGTTTTGGCGCCGTAGCCGAGCGCGCCGTCGAAGAACTGTTCGGGGGCGAGATCCAGCTGAGCTGGGTGCGCCGCCTGGAGGAGATGGCATATTTCCTCCACGTCACGCAGCGTTCCGAGCAGGCGCGGCGAGCCCTCGCGGCGGCGCTGGCTCTCGAGGCGAGCCGCCGAGGCGGCCGCGAGATTGCTTTCTGCGAGCAACTCGCGCGCACCAGCCTAGCCGCCTTCTTGCAGATGGAGGAAGAGCGCCGGGAGGAAGAATCCCGAACGTCGCTGGTGGTGACCCCGCAACAAGCCGCGCGGGAAGCGCAGCGCCGACGATAGCTCGCGTCAGCGCGATCGCGTCCGGTCGGACCCGGCGAGGTAACTACGTACCGCGGTGCTGCGTGAGCGCACCACAGCGGCATCGGGCGGCCGTTCGAACGCGCCGCGATCGACGCCGTCGCCGAGCGGCCGGACCCTGCCGGCCAGATCCACAGGCGGGGCTCCCGAAGGATCGCCACTGTCGATCGCCGGGCTATTCACCAGCGGTTGGCTACTGAGGGGATCGAGCTGCGGGGTAACGGCAACGTCTCCTGTCCCTGCCCGCTTTCACGTTGCCACTGACCGCTGTTCACGCCGTCGCCCGAGTAGAGCGTCTCTCCGTTCGGATCCTCGTGGACGATCAGCCGATCTGTCGATAGCGGCCGGTAGAGGATGTTGTGATGCTCGATCAATTGCACCGGACTGTTGTAGCTCAGCGCCTTGCCCGGCCCGGTCACGATGCAATTTCTCATCATCAACGTGTTGCCGGTGCCGAGCGCACGTACACCCAGATCGTTCTGCGACAGCGTGCAGTTCTGCAAGACCGTGGTCCCACCGGCTGGCGCAGCCGCGTTAATTCCGACTGTGTTGTATTCCACCAGCACGTTTTCCAGATAGCCGCCGGCCTGGACCTTTACTCCCGAACAGCCGTTGTCGCGCGAGATGGCCTGCAGCAGCGTGACGTTGGGACTCTTGAAGTCGAAACCATCTTGCGAGTTCCCAACGGCGCTGACGCGCTCGAACACGATATCCGATGTCGATGCGTCGGTATTGAAGCCGTCCGACTCGCTGTCGTCGCACCCGAGGCCGTCATCGTTCGCCTCGGAGCGGGTGTCGGCCACACGGATGCGATGCGCGCCGGCACAGATGCGGATGCCCGTGCGGAAGTTATGGTCGATGATGCAGTCGTGGACGACCACGTTCGAAGCGCCGGCAATCCAGATGCCGGTGTGGTTGTTGTGGATATGGAGTCCCGACAACTCGATGTCATGTGCTCAAGGTCGGACGAACACGGTCTCGGCAAAACCGCCGGCCAGCTCAAAGTTCTGGACCGTCACGAACGCCGCGTGCCCGCCGATGTCGAAGGCCGAAAGGCTCTTGGTGGGATCCGGACTGGTCAACACTGCGCCCGGCAACCCGCGCAGGACGATCGGCGCACCCTGGGTCCCAGCGCGTATAATGGCAACGGATTCCTTGTACTGCCCCGGGTTCACCATTACGAGATCACCGGCGCGGGCGCGTGTGACCGCGTAGGCGATAGTGCGGAACGGCTGCCGTACACTGCCCGGGTCATGGTCTGAGCCGTCTGAGGCCACGTAGTAGACCGCACCTGCGGCGCCGGTTCCGGGCGAAAGCGTGAGCACACTCGCCAGACAGCTGATGATCAAGAGAATTACAGGTTTCATGTTCGTCTCCATCCGATCGTCCGAAACAAAAAGGCCGACACCGCCGTGCACGGTATCGGCCCTTTCTCGCTTCATCGTTCGTCCGCGGGATTGCGCAATCCCACGAACACAAGCGTCAACTGATCGTTGAGCAACCAACGTGCCTGGGCACGCGACGAACCACCGTTCGCAGTTGCATCAAGTGGAAACGCAGATGGCTGTTACGCCGCATGCAATTTACCCAGAGGCGTCAAAAGAAAGCGGAAGAGGATCGGACAATGATGCGAGATGATCGGCTATCTGTCTGGCCGCCACGGGCAGCCTCGGCGTGATGATTGCCCTCCGAGGTGACCGGCGGTAACTATGAGCACTGGGGAGACGACGATGACTGCGACATGCGAGCTGACATGACCCGTTCACTTCTGACGAAGGCGGCTCTGAGCACCGTTGTCGGTGCGGTTTTTCTGTATCTGGCCTTCCGCAATGTTCCGTTGACGGATCTAGGAACCGCCCTCGGGCGTTTCGATCCCCGCTGGTTGATTCCCGCGTTCGCGATCAGCTTCACTCTCCAGGTCTTCCGTGCCTGGCGCTGGCAACTCGAGCTGCAGCCGCTGCAACGGATAGGGCTCGGACGGCTATGGGTGGTCACCAGCGTGGCCTATATGGCCATCAATCTGCTGCCCGTGCGGCTGGGAGAGTTTGTCCGGCCGTGGCTGCTGTCGCGGCGGTCGCGCGTAACCTTTTCCAACGTCGTCGGCAACCTGGTGGTGGAAAAGACGATGGACTCGGTGGTGATTGTCTTCTACATCCTGGTTGGGCTGCTCACCACCGCCAACCTGCCTTCCTGGGTCCGCCGCGGCGCCGCCTTCCCAGCCGTTGGCGCGGCGGTGATCGTCACCTTCGTCGTGCTGCTGTGGTGGAAAGGTGAGCCGTTCGTCGACCGCTGGATCGTCCGCGTGCTTCCGCAACGCCTGGCGGCGGGCTTCAAGCGGGTGACGCGGGCGTTGCTCGACGGCATGCGCATCCTCCCGGACGGACGCTTGCTGGCCGCCGTGTTCCTCGTGTCGCTGGCGCTCTGGTTCCTGCCGATCCTCTCGAGCTACGTGATCATCCGCGCCTTCGGCTTTGCGGTCCCGTTCAGCGCCGCGCTGATCGTCTTCATCTTCATCGGTTTCGGGACGGCACTCCCCAACGCGCCCGGCATGATCGGCACGTTCCAGTGGGCCTGCGTACTGGCGCTGGATCTCTTCGGCGTAGGCAAAGCGGACGCGCTGGCGTACGGTCTGGTACTCAACGCGATTCAGCTCTTGTCCCTGGTGGCGCAGGGAGTCGTTGCCCTGCCATTGGCCGGCGTCGGGCTCGCAGACATGCGTCGGGCGCGAACCGAACTCGTGGCGCAAGCGTAAGTCAGGTGCGATTCGCAGAGAGCCGCGCTGACAGGATGCCGGTCATCGTCGCGTGCAGATGCCCGTTGGATGCCGCGGTTTGCTGTCCGTAGAGATCGAACGGGCCGCCGCGAAAATCCGTGATGGTTCCGCCCGCTTCTGCGACGACGAGGGCGCCGGCTGCGGTGTCCCAGGGTTTCAGCCGCCATTCCCAAAAGGCATCGAGGCGGCTGCAGGCGACGTAGCACAGGTCGAGGGCCGCGGAGCCGCCGCGCCGGACGCCCTGGGCGCGGCGCATGACGTCGGCAAGGAAGCCGAGGTAGAAATCGACGTGCTCCCGGCGGTCGTAAGGGAACCCGGTGCCGACGAGCGCCTGCTCGAGATCGTCTACCGTGGAGACGTGAATCGACTGGTCGTTCATAGTTGCGCCATATCCTCGGCGCGCAAAGAACGTCTCGTTCCGAACCGGGTCGTGCACGATGCCGAGCAACACTTCGCGCCCGTGCGCAAGCGCCAGCGAGACGGCGAAGTGCGGATAGGCGTGCGCGAAGTTCGTGGTGCCGTCGAGCGGGTCGAGGTACCACACGTAGCGATCGTCGGGTGGCGGCTGGAGCGTGGTACCGGTTGAGGCTTCTTCGGCAACGATGAGGTGCTCCGGAAAAGCATGCCGCAGTTCTCCGGCCACGAGCGCTTCCACCTCGCGATCGGTCTCGGTCACGATGTCGATCACGCCCTTATGCTCGATGACCTTGGCCTTGCGCCAAGCGGCGCGCAGCCGCTCACCTGCCTCGGCCACAACCGCACGCGCAACGCTTTCGAACGCCTCCATCTCTCTACCAGTCCCACATCAACCGGTGTGGGGCAAGGCGAACATCTTCCTTTCGCCCCCTGTGGGAGGGCGGCCACAGGGGGCCGCCCCTACACCAATTGCGCGCCCGGGCATGGCGTCGGGTCAACGGGAGCGTCCCGCCGCAGCCGAAAGACCAGTGTGTTGACCCGCCGCCCCGATTCCTTTAGCAGACGGAAAGCAGCCGCGTGGTTGCGGCGAGGCACGGAAGTACGGCGCCAATGAGACTGTCGGTCATCATCCCGGTTCATAACGCAGCGGCGTTCCTCGACCGTTGCCTCGAAAGCGTGCGGCGATCGAGCTTCGGGAATTACGAATGCATCGTCGTCGACGACGCTTCCACCGACCAGTCGCAACGCATCGCCCGCACACATGGCGCAACGGTCGTAGCCCTCGACCAGAACGGTGGGCCGGCACGGGCTCGCAATCGCGGGGCGGCGCAGGCCCAAGGCGAGATTGTGCTGTTCTTGGACGCTGACGTATGCGTTCACACGGAGACGCTCGGCCAGGTGGACGCCTATTTCCGTCAACACCCGTCGGCGGACGCGCTCATCGGTTCGTACGATGACACACCGGCAGATCCAGGATTCATCTCGCAGTACAAGAACCTCTTCCACCATTTCGTGCATCACACCAGCCGGCCGCAAGCGTGGACCTTCTGGGCGGGATGCGGCGCCATCCGGCGGGACATCTTCCTGGCGGCAGGTGGCTTCGACGAATCGTACAGGCGGCCCTGCATCGAAGACATCGAACTGGGATTTCGCCTGCGGGCACAGGGTCGGCGCATCGACCTGAACCCAGCGATCCAGGTGACCCACTTGAAACGCTGGACCTTCAGAACGTTACTGCGCACGGACCTGTTCGACCGTGGCATTCCGTGGTTCCGGCTCATGCTGCGTGACCGCACCATGCCGCCGGATTTGAACCTAACGCTAGCCCATCGGCTGAGCGTCGCGTTGGTGTTCGGCGTCGGCCTGTGGTTGGCCGCCGCCTTGGCGCGATGGCTGACGCCTTCGCCGAGCCAATGGCCGCTCTTCCTCTTTCTATCCCTGGTGATGGCCCCTGTCGGCGCGTTGCTCTACCTGAACTTCGACCTGTACCGCTTTTTTGCCCGCAAACGTGGACGGCTGTTCGCGGCGCAGGCGGTGCCGTTGCATTGGTTGTACTACTGTTACTGCGGAGTGGCGGCTGGGGTTGCGGTGGTGCTGCATGTGTTTGACAAGCTGAACCCGCGGCGACAGCGGCCAGGTCTCGCATCGCCCAGAGCCACGCGCTAGCTAGCGTCCCATGGGGGCCGTGGGAACGACGTGGGTTGTCACTTGAGTGTCAACCGGGACGGGAATTGACTCGGGTCCAAACGTGGTAGGCTTTGCCGCAAGAAAAGACGCTTCCGTGCGGCTTGGGACCGACCAGCGGCCGAGTTGAGGAACGCCAACGATGGATATCGTGCTATTCAACCCAGCGCCCCGACGTGGATGGCAGGTTCAGCGACGCGTCGAGCTGCCGTTGAGCCTGCTTTGCCCGGCTACCCCTCTGGATGGGGAAGGATATCGAATCAAGATTATCGACGAGTTTGCCAACCCACGGTGGAAGCGAGAACTGTTGGAGGCGCTCGCGGAAAAGCCGATCTGCTTTGGCGTAACGTGCATGACCGGCCCGCAGATCCTGCACGCCATGGAGGGTTGTCGGATTGTCCGAGAGCGACATCCGGACGTTCCCATCGTCTGGGGAGGCGTTCACCCCAGCCTCATGCCGCGGCAGACGCTGGCCCATCCCTATGCGGATATCGTCGTGGTCGGTGAGGGCGAGGCCACATTCCCCGAGTTGATCAAAGCCCTGGAATCAGGGACGCCCCTGAGCCAAGTCGCCGGGATCTGGTACAAGGACGGCAGCGGAAACCCGCCGACACCACACGGTATCGGTCAAGTCGAGTCCTCAGGATTGCCGACCCTCGGCGCCGATGACGGTCAAGGCGCAGTCCGCACAGCCGCCGACGCCCGCAACCGGTTTCGCTGGACGGGAGAACGGCCATTCGTGAATCTCGACGACCAACCGCCCCTCGCCTACCATCTCATTCAGATCGACCACTATCGGAGGCGGCTTTTTGGTATCGACCACTTGAGCTTCAACTCCAGCCGCGGTTGCACATTTCGCTGCAGTTTCTGCTGGGACCCGGTGATGCACAAGCGAAAATGGAGGGCGATGCAGCCTGAGACCGTACTCGATCATCTCAAACGAATCATACGCGACTACAACATCCGCGGGTTCCTCTTTACCGACGATCACTTTTTCATTGATATGGAACGGGCGCACGCCATCCTGGAGGCAATCGTGCGCGCCGACCTCGACATCTCCATCAGCAAGCTCCAGATTCGCGCCGACACCATCTGTCGGATGGATCGGGATTTCTTGGATCTGCTGGTGAGGGCCAAAGTCAAGCGCCTTACCGTTGGCGTCGAGTCGGGGAGCCAGCGACTGCTGGATCTCCTCCAGAAGGACTTGACAGTGGAGAAGGTAATCGAAGCCAACCGGAAACTGATCCCCTATCCGATCGTGCCCATCTACCTTTTCATGATGGGACTTCCCACCGAAACCCCTGACGAGTTTGCCCAGAGCGTGCGCCTGGCGGTACAGCTCACCGATGAGAACCCACGAGCGGTCAAGACGTTCAATATCTACACCCCTTACCCGGGAACGCCTTTGTACGACTCTTGTGTGAAGCATGGGTTGGTCGAGCCGCAGCGCTTGGAAGGATGGGCCGAGTTCAACTTCCGCAACGTTGCCAAGCAGTCACCCTGGATC
Source organism: Candidatus Binatia bacterium (assembly GCA_036382395.1). Lineage (NCBI taxonomy): Bacteria > Candidatus Binatota > Binatia (SeqCode) > Binatia bacterium. The sequence goes on from DASVHW010000235.1 coordinate 18,873, forward strand.
CCGGCGGAGACGAAACGGCTCGTCAGGGCGATGGACTTCCCCCTGATGTTCCTCGGAAAAGGACATTTCGTCACGCCCTATAAGAAAACCAACCCGCTGGTGATGGCGCTGGCCAAGCTCTATTACCCCTTGGCGAGGTATCGCGTGACGCGCCTCGACGCGCGGTGGCCGATCGAGACGACGCTGGTCAAGGCCCTTGGCGCCTTCGGTCGGCAGGACTAGGAGCCTCTCCTCAATGTTGCCGCAATCTTTGCCGGCAGGCGGCCGAACTTCTGAGCCTTTCCTTTGAGCGGATCATGGCGACGCTGAAAACGATTGCGAGAGAACAGCTGCTCGAGCCGGTTGTGATGCGGCTGAGGCGTGTTTACAGCGCGACCTACAAATTCAGGGGCGGTTACTATCGGGCCATCAGGCTCACCCCCTCGGAGATACGGGACGGGAGCTATAAGCAGTATCTGGGCGGCGGCCGCGATGCGTGGGAGCTCCGGGGAGCTTTTCCACTGTTCTTTCTCAAGCAGATGGGTCTCCAACCGTTTCACAAGTTCCTCGACGTGGGATGTGGACCACTACGCGGCGGCGCACACTTGATTGGTTACCTGGACCAAGGGCAGTACTTCGGAGTGGATTACAATCGGGATTTCATCCAAGCAGCCCGTCAGATCGTAGAAGACAAGAAGCTCAGCCACAAGAAGCCGACGCTGCAAACACTTTGCGATTTCGGTTTTACGAGCGTCGGAGGTGATTTCGTGTTCGCCTTGGCGTTCTCCGTATTGAACCACTGCCACCGCTCCCAGCGGAAGCGCTTCTTCGAGCAAGTGCCCGCGTGCCTCGAAAGGAATGCGAGGCTGTATATTACCCACGCCCGGTGGTTCGGCAGCCGCCAATCACTGTGCCCTGCGAAGTTCGCTGCGTTGAGCCGCACCAACCAGTCCCAAATCGTAATGGTCTGGGAACCAATGTCGTCTACTACATTGCATGTCCCGTCGCTCACGGCGCACTGCGTGCACCCTGTGGTCGAAGAAGACCCTGTATCTGTTGACCCCCGTCGCTGCGCTCGCACTCGACTGGCAGGGTACGCCGCTGATTGAGCAGAACCCTGCCCACGGGTATGAGTCGTTCGCATCATGCAAACCACCGGCGCTGTCTTTCTTTTCCCACATCAGCGCGGTCATGGTGTCGGTCACTGTTCCGTCACCGTTATCGACAAACCGACTTGAGGCGGGGACCACAGTCGCTGTGGCTGTCGGCGTCTGCGTGGCAGGTAAAGCTGGGGCAGGGTGGCGGTCGGCGTCGCTGATGCCCAGGCGCCACATTGCGCTCCATCGACCAGGACTTGAACCGCGATCGTAGGCTCATCTACACGCAGACCCATCGGATCAGCGAAAATCAGATTGGTGATAGTGATGGGACAACAACCACTGCCCAGAGAAGGAGCTGCCATCAACGTGCAGCAGAAGAGTTCCCCGTCAGGGATGGGACGGGAATCTGACAAAGACAAGAAGAGCGCCCGCATCCACCCCTCGGAAA
>DASVHW010000236.1 GCA_036382395.1 Candidatus Binatia bacterium
GAGGTCTGCTTCACCGCCTTCTCGAAGTCACCACGGAGCCGTTTCACCTCCGTGACGACCCGCTGCAATGCGCGTTTCTGATCCTGCCCAAGACGAGCGGTTTCCTTGCGCGTCTTGCTCAGCACCGCTTCGGCATCGCGCCATCTTCCGCGACCACGCCCAGCGGCTCTACCACTGGGCCGCCGACCGTCGCGTGCCCGCGGAGAACAATCTCGCCGAGCGCGAGCTGCGTCCCCTCGTCATCGCGCGTAAGGTCAGCTTCGGCTCGCAATCCGAAGCCGGTGCCCGCACGCGGGAGACGCTCATGACGGTGCTGGCCACTCTACGTCGACGCTTTGCGGATTTTGAGGCACGCTTCAAACGCCCCCTGGATGAACTTGCGCGCAAGCCGACGGCAGATCCCTACACCCTGCTCTTCCGCAACCATTCGCCGCCGTGAGCCCGCTCTCGCTCAGACATCCGCGAGTCAGCGCCACCAAGACTGAGGGGTTACAGTTCGGGAGGGAGGTAGTCAGGATCGTCTTCAGGCGGCGCCGTAACAGCCGCGTCGGATACGCATGCCCCGTTTGCCAGCGTAACACCGTACTCTCGTTCACCCAGAGGCGCTTGGCTGGCGACGTCATGCATACAACCCGTAGGAATTGATCATCCATCCTCAGGCTGACTGCACAGACCAAGCCGTCGAGTCAACGAATCCGTCTGGCCGAAGGCTCAGGGCAGAACGTGTTGACCCACCGCCCCGATTCCTTTAGCAAACGGAAGGCATCAGCGAAGCAGTGGCGTGGTCGCGGCAAGGCAAGGGAGCGCGGCGTCAATGAGGCTGTCGGTCATCATCCCAGTTCATAACGCAGGACAGTTTCTCGACCGCTGCCTCGAGAGCGTGCGGCGATCGAGTTTTCGGGACTACGAAGGCATTGCCGTGAACGACGCATCCACCGACCAGTCGCAAAACATCGCCCGCACACATGGCGCAACGCTGGTAGCCCTCGACCAGAATGGTGGACCGGCACGGGCCCGTGATCGCGGAGCCGAGCGGCCCCGAGGTGAGATCTTGCTGTGAAACGCTGGACGTTTGACAAGCTGAACCCGCGGCGACAGCGGCCAGGTCTCGCATCGCCCAGAGCCACGCGCTAGGGACCGATGCCGCCGGTGCTGATCGTCGGGGCTGGTCCCGCCGGGTTGACCGCCGCCTATGAGCTGTCGAAGCTGGGGAGGCGGTCGACCCTGCTGGAAGCGGATGACCAAGTCGGCGGACTCTCACGCACGGTCAATTACCGCGGCTACCGTTTCGACATCGGCGGGCACCGGTTCTTCTCCAAGGTGCCGCTGATCAATCAGTTGTGGCGCGAGATCCTGGGTGAGGACTTTCTCTTGCGACCGCGTCTGTCACGCATTCACTACCGCGGCCATTTCTTCGACTATCCCCTCAAACCACTCAACGCTCTTGCCGGCCTCGGTCCGGTGGAGGCCCTGCTGGTCTGCTTGAGCTACGCCAAGGCGAGGCTGTCCCCCGCGCCGGAGGAAACCAGCTTCGAGCAGTGGGTGTGCAACCGCTTCGGTTACCGGCTCTACGAAATCTTTTTCAAGACGTACACCGAGAAAGTGTGGGGCATTCCCTGCTCGGAAATCTCGGTGGACTGGGCGGCCCAGCGCATCAAGAACCTGTCGCTGTCAGAGGCGGTCCGTAACGCCTTGTTCAACCATAGGCGCGCCAATGACGGTGAGATCATCACGAGCTTGATCGATCAGTTCCATTATCCCCGGCTCGGCCCGGGCATGATGTGGGAGCGTTGCGCCGAACTCGTGTCCCAGCAGGGCAGCGAGACCATCCGCGGGGTCCGCGTCGAACGGATCCGCCACCGGCACGGCCGCGTGGAGTGTGTGTATGGCCGCACCGCGTCGGGCGAATTGGCCGAGTTCAGTGGCGAGCACGTCATTTCAACCATGCCCATCCGCGATCTCGTCAACGCCCTCGACCCACCGCCGCCCGACGAAGTCGTCCGAGCTGCCAATCGGCTGCGCTATCGCGACTATCTCACCGTCGTCCTCATCGTGCAGCGCGCCGACGTCTTCCCGGACAACTGGATCTACATCCATTCGCCCGAAGTGAAACTGGGGCGTATCCAAAATTACAAGAACTGGAGCCCGCACATGGTGCCCGACGCGGCCCGCACATCACTCGGGCTCGAGTACTTCTTGTGGGGCCAGGATCAGGAGTGGAGTTGGCCGGTGGAACGCTTGGTCGAGATGGGCATCCGTGAATGCACACAGATCGGTCTCCTCGATCCGAGCGAGGTCGCGGACGGCACGGTGGTGCGCATGCTCAAGGCGTACCCGGTGTACGATCAGATCTATCAGCAAAGCCTGGCGACCGTTCGCCGCTACCTGGGACAGATCGCCAATCTGCAACTGATCGGGCGCAACGGCCAGCATCGTTACAACAACCAGGACCACTCGATGCTGGCCGGCGTGTACGCCGCACGCAATCTGGCGGGCGCAGACTACGACGTCTGGTCGGTGAACACCGAGACGGAATACCACGAGGAAGCCCCGGCGGCGCCGCGCCAACGACTGGTGCCCGTACGCGTGCCCACTCCGGAACGGCATCTGTCACCCGAACGGGTGATCGAGGTGGCGTTTGCGCGCTTGGATCCGATTGCTCTGGGTGCGGCCTTCGGCGTCGTCGGCGGGCTCGGCCTGTTTTTCGCCACCGCGTTTCTGCTGGTGAAGGGTGGGCCCACGGTGGGGTGGAACCTGTCCCTTCTGGGGAACTACTTCTTTGGATTCAAGGTCACATGGACGGGCGCGGTGCTGGGGTGTGCCGAGGTGGGGTGTGGCGGCTTCGCCTTAGGGTATGTCGTGGCGAGATTGCGGAACTGGGGGCTGGATGCGTATGCTCTCTTGCTCCGCCGCCGGGCTGCGGCCGCGGCGCGCCGAGATCTATTGGACCGCGTATAATGAGAGGCTGCACATGACGAGAGCACCCAATGAGACATACGAGGTGAGCCGCGCCGTGGCTCGCATCCACGCCGGAGTGTTGGCCCTGGTATGCGCCATCCTCGGTGGTGTGGGACTGTTTGCCACAACCGCATGGCTGTTGATCAAGGGCGGCTCGCAGGTCGGCGCGCACCTGCAGCTGCTCAGCCAGTACTTTCTCGGCTATTCGGTAACGTGGACAGGAAGCCTTGTCGGTTTCCTCTACGGGGCGCTCACGGGAGCGCTCGTGGGGTGGACGCTGGGGACGGTTTACAATGTCGTTGCTGGGCTCCGGGAATGAGTCCGCAGGGCTCGAACGCAGCCCGATCCCGTCCCTCGTGGGCGAGCCGCTGCGCTTTTGCATCGTCACCACCTTCTATCCGCCGTACAATTTCGGCGGTGACGGCATCTCCGCCCATCACCTCGCCAATGGCTTGGCGCGCCGCGGCCACGCGGTGACGGTCCTACACAGCCCGTCCGCGTACGAAATGCTGGCCGGAAAGACTCCGCACGAACCGTACAACGACCATCCCGGGGTCCGCGTCCACGGCATCCGTACGCCGCTGGGGAAATGGGGATTGTTCGCGGTGCAGCAAACGGGCAGACCGGGACTACAGGCCCCAGAGCTGCGCCAATGGCTCGACAGCGGCACCTACGACATTATCCATTACAATAACGTCTCCCTCCTCGGTGGACCGGCCGTCTTTGGTTACGGGCGTGGACTGAAGCTCTGTACGCTGACCGATCACTGGCTCGTGTGCCCCATGCACGTGCTGTGGAAGTTTGATCGCGAGGTGTGCACGCAGCCGGCCTGCTTCCGCTGCACGTTGGCCGGCGGCCGGCCACCGCAGCTCTGGCGCAGCGCCGGTTTCATGCAACGGACCGCGCGCCACATCGACGCCTTCATCGGTCCGAGTAGGTTCACCATCCGCATGCATCAAGAGCGTGGGTTGCGCGGAATGATGGTACAGCTCCCCCGCTTCCATCCGGAACCGGCTGTTCAACCCGACCAGCAAGAATGCGCCGGACGCCCGTATTTCCTGTTCAGCGGACGACTGGAGAAGATCAAGGGTCTCCAAGACATCATCCCGATCTTCCACGGCCAGGATGTCGATTTGCTGATCGCCGGCACCGGCAGCTTCGAGGGCGCGTTGCGGTCGTTGGCGGCCGGCGCCCCGAACATCAAATTCGTCGGCCGGGTCGATCATCAGCGGCTGCATTGGCTCTATCGTCATGCCGTGGCCACGATTGTACCGTCACGGTGCTACGAGACCTTCGGGCTGGTCGTAGCGGAGTCGTTTGCCGCCGCCACGCCAGTGATCGTGTATGCCCAGAGTTCCCTGGCAGAACTCGTCAGCGAGCACGGCGGCGGCCTCATGTATCGCCGCGCCGATGAGCTACGCGCAGCGATGGCGCAGTTGCTTTCGAACCCGGGTCGGCGCGCGCGTCTGGGACGCGAGGGCCGGCAGGCGTACGACGCGGAATTCGCGGAGGATGCATTTTTGGGACATTACCTTGACGTTGTCCGCACGTTGCTGAAGGAAAAGCGTGCGGGGCGGCCGGTCAGCGCTCTCGGCGACTCCGCCTCCGTGTTGGCGGGGCGGCAGGTGTTTTTTGCGCCTGCGTCTGCGTCTTCCTCCGCTCCCGCCGCTTGAAGCGAGGCATGCACCCCATCGCGATTCTCACTTACCACTCGTTGGATACGAGCGGTTCAGTCGTCTCGGTGACGCCCAACGTGTTCGCCGCCCAGATGGCGTGCGTGGCGGGGCTGGGATATCGGGGGCTCGCGCTCCGCGATGCGGTCACCCACCGCGAGGCTCACGGCTCTTGGCCTGAGAAGTCCGTCGTGCTCACGTTCGACGACGGGTACCGGAACTTTTTCGAGCAGGGCTTGCCAGTGCTAGTGCGACACGACTTCAGCGCCACCCTCTTTCTCGCCAGTGGCCACGTGGGAGGTGAGAACGGCTGGGCCGATCCGCCACCGCGCTTGGGGACACTTCCGTTGCTGTCGTGGGACCAGGCGATGGATCTGTCTGCCGCTGGGGTGGAGATCGGCTCGCACAGCAAGAGCCATCCCGACCTGCGGCAGCTTGCACCGCTGGAAATTGAAGGCGAGATCGTCGGCTCACGCACCGAGATCGCAGACCGCATCGGCCGCCCGGTGGTAAGCTTCGCGTACCCATTCGGCCGCGTCGGCAACGCCGCACGACAGGTCGTGCGGCGAGAGTTCCGTGCCGCCTGCACCGGCGTGCTGAAACGAGCTGCCGATGAACCACTGCATGAATTGCCGCGAGTCGACATGTTCTACCTCCGCTCTTCGGCGAGCTTGAAGAAGCTGCTGAACGGGCAGCTCGACCGTCATCTCACCGTGCTTCGTTGGGGTCGCACCATCCGCCAATTGTTGCGGAACACCGATCGGAAGCCATGACTCAACCCAGGGCACGTACAAAGCGGCGTCCGCAGCTCGGGCGCCCGCTGCCAGCACCGGCGGCCGCCCCGCATCGCGTCAGGGCGGCGTGTCTGATGGGCGTGTTGTGCTTTTTCGTCTATTTGACGAACTTGCGCCAGATCGGGGCATGGGACTCGATCCCGGCGCGACTGTTGCCGTTTAGCATCTTGCGCCAGGGGAACCTGGACTTCGACGAATTCACCTGGCTGCGGCGGTTGAACCCGCACCCCTATTTTCTCCGCCAGCTCCCCAACGGGCACTGGCTCTCGGTTTACCCGATCGGGGTGCCGGTCATGATGACACCGCTGTATCTCCCGGTAACGCGGTGGCTAGAGCACCACCACATTGACGACGACGACGTGCGTTTCCGCTTGGCGTCGGTCGTCATGGAGCGCATCAGCGCGGCACTCCTCACGGCGGCGTCCGTGAGCCTGGTGTTCCTCGCCGCCGCAGCCACCGCCACGCCAGGGGTCGCCGTGGTGCTCGCCTTGATCTATGGCCTGGGCACCAGCACCTGGGCAATAAGCAGCCAGGCGCTGTGGCAGCATGGTCCAGCCGAACTCGGCCTTGCCGGCCTGTGCCTGTTCCTGATCGCACCGAACACGCGGCGTAATGCTGTGGCGGCAGGGGGATTTGCGGCCCTGGCGGTGCTGGCGCGCCCAACCATGATGCTCTTCGCGCTCGTCGCGCTGGTGTTCGTGTGGCGAGAGCGACGCTCGCAGTTCATGTTCTTTTTGAGCCTGCCTGTCGTCGGCGCGGGGTTGCTCTTCGCCTACAACCTCCGTCTGGTGAGTATCGTGACCGGCGGCTACCAGCTCAAGGCGTTTGCGCTGCCGAAGCTCGGGGCGCTCGTGGGCCTGTTGTTCAGCCCGAATCGCGGTTTGTTCATTTACGCCCCGTTCACGGCCTTGGCGGTGCCGGCGGTGTTGCGCCCGAGCCGTGCCGGACCGCGATGGCTCGCCTATGCGCCGATCGGAATCGCAGGCTATCTACTCTTGTACAGCTCGTGGTCCGGATGGTGGGGTGGGCACTGCTACGGACCCCGGTTCTTAGCGGACATCCTTCCCGTGCTCGTCTTGTGCGCGGCACAGACGGTTGAGCGGCTGCGCCGTTCACGCGAAGGTCGGATGCTGGTGGCCGCGTTGGCGTTCTGGGGCATCGTCGTCCAGGCCATTGGCGTCTACTGCGACGATAACTCGTGGAACGCGTTGCCGACATCCGTCGACGTGGCCCCGTGGCGCGCCTGGGACTGGACCGACCTACAAGTGCTGCGGGCCGCGCGCACCGGCTGGCACGGCTTCGATCTGGCACCGCTCCTGTGGCAGGCGCTGACGCAGCCACAACCGGCGCTGCTCGAGCCGATCGACCGCACAGACCTTGTCGGCGAGATCACCAACGAAAGCCAGCTTCCGCTCCGCCTTCGGGGCGGAGGCGCCGGCACACTGAACCTGCGGATCAGCAACATGAGTGGCGTGACGTGGCCGGCGTTCAGCGACTTCGGCTACCTCCAAGTCTGGATCCTCTATCGGTGGTGGTTCGGCGGCGCAGTGGTCGACGGTGAGGGAGGATTCGTCATGTTGCCGCGGAATCTGGGCCCGCAGGAATCGGCCTCCGTGCGGGCGCGCATCGACCCGCCGACGCAACGTGGCTCCTACGAACTTGAGCTCATAGTGGTGCAGGCCCTCGATCCGACACAAGGTAAGACGGGCAACACGCTCGTGCGTCTGCCTGCGGAAATCGAGTAGGACTCAGAGCGGGCTTTCAGCGCGTTTGCCGAGGTTGCGGAAGGCCGGCGCCGTCGCGGAGGCGTCGTCGGCGCCGCCGGCATTCTCCGATGAAGACCGATCCCTGCTGCAACCCGTTCCAGCCAGGGTCAGTAGACCCCACAAGACCAGGCACGCCACTGGGATGAACACGCGATGGCGCCTGCCCCCCCGCTTGTCGTGCATTTCACCCGCCGCGATGCCGCTAGGGCGTAGCCAGCGCAACGAAAGCATCCAACACATCGCTGCGCGTGAGGATACCCACGAGCCGATTTCCGTCGACGATGGGCACGGCACCGACGCGCTCGCGGCGCATGAGTCGAGCGGCATCCGGCACCGAGTCGTGGGGAGCCAGTGTCAAGACGTTCGGCGTCATCACCATTTCCACCGTCACTGCCTCCAGATCCGTCCCGGCGGTGTGCGGCTTACGGCCGCTCAGAAGCGGAGCGTCAAACACCGAAGGGTATGCGGCGCGTAAATCGCGATCCGTGATGATACCGATCAGATGTCCGCCGGCGATCACAGGCAGCTGGTTAATTCGGTGCATCTCCATGATTTCCCGTGCGTGTCGGATTGAATCCAACGGTTTCACGATGTGCACCGGATGCTTCATCCATTGCTGAATCTGCATGCCGAGGTACTCCTCCCAATTCCCTGCACAATTGCCTGCGGGGCCGACCCGAAGTCGGCCTCTGTCTAAAGCCCACCACATTTGCCGTCGCTTCTCAAGCCTTCGGCGCGGGCGGAAGGTGCCGCACCGAGCGATTCCGTCAGGAAAGAAGGAGACCCACCCCCACTCCAGCCGCCAAGAGAACGAAAGCCTGGAGGCTCTTGGCCTGCGCCGGCACAATCAGGGCGGTCGTGTCTGGATGGGCCAGTAAGGTCCGACTAGCGGCGATGCCCGCGGCGACCTGACCGGGCGGCAGCGCGCGGAGCTTGGCGCCCGACGTTCAGGATTTCGTCGTAGGATTCCTGCATCATGTCACGGAAACGCGGCAAGTCGTCCATGGCCAAGGGGTCGACATCCAACCCGACAAACATCGTATCGCGGTAGCTGTAAAGCGCAATCGCAACGGGGTGATCGCCGACCAGCGGCGCGTAGGGATAGATCTTCTCGATGGGCGCGCCGGCCAGGTAACACAGGCGCCGGGGGCCCGGCACGTTGGTGCACACGAAATTGGTCCGCGTGGTTTGCTGCCGTCCGATCTGCTTCGCGAGGGCCAATGGCATCGCCACCATCAGGCGCGCCAGCAGCGGGTATAGTGCGGCGCGCCGGTCGCTCTTCACTTGCCCCATGCGATCCTGGATGATCTGCAAGCGGCGCAGGGGATTCGGTTCGCCCACCGGCAACGTCAGCGCCAGCAAGGCAAGGCGGTTGCCGGCACTGACGTCGCCTGGACGGCGCAAGCTCACCGGCACGAGCGTGCGCAGCTCGCGCGTATCCGCCCCACGTGATGTGTGCCACCGGTGCATGGCCCCCGACACGATGGTGAGCACCAGGTCGTTATTGGTGGCTGACAGCTTGCCCCGTACCGCGTCGATCTCCCGGAGGGACATTTCGAAAGTCGAGAGCCGCCGAGACAAGCTGCGCCGGTGGTGCAGCGGGCTTTCGGCCCGCGGCACCACTAATTCTTGCCCAAATCCGGCAACGGCCCTGATTGCCCGTGACACGTCAGGCAGGATCGTGGTCGGCGCCAAGGCGGCGGTCGCCGCCCATCCCAGCGCCGTGCGGCTGACCTGAACGGCATCATTCAAATTATACAGGGCCGCGCGCCATAACATCGCTATTGGAGTGGACGACCGCCGGTCGGAGACCGCTCGGATGATCGCCTTCGACGTTGCGGAGCGATCGCTCAACAACATGTCGGAAAGCTGCGCGCCGCCCACACCATCGGTCAGGCAGTGATGCATCTTGATGAACAGCGCGCCGCGTCCATCAGCCAGCCCTTCCACCACATACGCCTCCCACAGCGGCCGTTCCGGATCGAAGGCGGTCGCGTAAAACGGACTGATCTCCTCCAAAAGGTCGTCCATCCCGCCCGGTGCCGGGGCCGCCAGGTAGCGCAAGTGATAGTCGCAATCGAACTGTGGGTCCTCGATCCATTCAGGCGGGGCCAGGCCAAACGGCACTTCCGCAACCCGCTGCCGCATCCGCACCAGCTGGCCGCTCAGGCGCTCGAACTCCTCGTGTATCCGCTGGCGCGCCGGAACCCGCTCGAGAATCAACAGTGCCCCGATTGTCGATCGCAGGTCGGGAATCTTGTCCAGCAACCAGAAGAGAGCATCCGTCGGATTCATCCGGTTCGGAAACGCACGCTCCATCGCAGTCATCTCGCTCCTCAACACAGCTCAGCACCTTGCCTGGCCAAGGGCTCTCGCATGATTCATGCCGCACATTCGGCACAGGCCTTTTCCCCCCGTCAGGTTCATGGTTCTGACTCCTGCGAACCTCTGAATAGAGGACACGGAATTGCAGCCGGTAGCCGCGAACACCGCCCAGCATTCTGCTTCTCACATTCCTACAGTTGGCATGCCGGTGATCGGGTTGTGCGCCCATCTGCTCGCACGCGTATGGCCTGGTACGTGGCACATATGGTGCTTCTCCGGATGGCGGCAGAAGGGCGTTGCCGCGAGCCCGAGGAGGTGGTCGTCCATGCAGGCTCGACTCGTGCGACAGGGTCTCTGTAACCTTCTTGTTTCTGTGATGTCCGCAGCGTTGTTCTGCGGCGTGGCGAGGGCTCTGCCACGGTACGGCCCGCTGGAAATCTCGGGCAACGTGTCGGCGCAGGAGCTGATTCGCCATCCCGACATCGACACCTAGGCTTTCATTCAGCAACGCAACACCTTCAAGCTGCGCGTCGACTACTCTTTGCTGGACCAGGGACAGTTGCTCCAGCGGATTGAGGTCCCGTTCATCGCTCAGGCGAGGCTGTTCATGCTCTATCGCGGCGTGTACGACAGCGTGTACGACTACACTCCGGGTTTCGCGCAGCGGGACATCTACGGTAAGCCCAGCCCTCTGCAGCTCGATGACCTTTCGGGACCGCGTCGGGACGGAATCAAATTCGAGAACGACTTGCGGGAGGCGTACATCGACCTCAGCTTCAAGGAAGCGCCCCTGAGTTTCCGGCTGGGGCGGCAGCAGATAGTGTGGGGGGAAACCGACAACTTCCGCCTGCTCGACCGTGTCAATGGGCTCGATTTGACCTGGCATCTTCAACAGGAATCGTGGGACGAGTTGCGCATCCCGTACTGGATGATCAAGGGGCTGTGGGACTTCGGGCAACTCGGGCCATTCTCCAGCAGCTTCCTGGAGTTCTACTGGAATCCAGGCGACTGGTACCCAGCCAAGCGCGACTTCCTGCCGCGGCCCTGGAGTGCGCCCATTGAGGACCCGCTGGCGCCAGCGTTCACCGTCCTGAACAAGCAGGGACTCGCCAATTGGCACCAATTCCGCCTCCGTCACAGCCGTCGACCCAGCCAGCGTCAAACCCACCGAATTCCCGGCAGAGTTTATCGCACCCTATGTGCATACCGCAGGGGATTCCTTGAACTATGCGGAGGAGAGATACACGCAAACCGTCTTCCGGATGGAGACCGTGTACGAGATGGGCGTGCCGTTCACGGATGCGAGCAAGCCGCTGTCGAAATTGTTTGGGGCGAACAACTCCTACCGGACGACGCTGGATCGAGACGTCTTCGGTGTCAGCAAGCGGGACATGTGGAAGGGGATGCTGGCGTTCGATCGCCCCACCTGGATTCGGCCACTCAACCGCAACTCCACGTTTCTCATCCTGGGACAGTTCTTCTGGCATCATCTCTTGAACAATCCCGATATCAAGTGTGACAAACCCTGGAGCTCACAGCCCTGCGGCGGCATCAGGAACGCGCAGATCGAGGGCTTTCGCGGGCAGTTTTCGAGCAGTGGGCCAAATCCCGCCAACCGCCTTCTTACCAAATCAAGCCAGCCGTTCATCGACAAGGTGCGTGATTGGGAAGCCCTGGTCACACTGGCGGCCACCACATTCTACCGTGGCGGGAAGATTGTCCCGCTGGTTGTGTACGTCCTGGATCCGGTGAACAAGTTCAACATGGAGGTGAACTGGGCGGTGGACTATTTCCTCACCAACAACCTCATCCTCAATGTGTCGCAGCGCTACTTCATCAACACGACCGA
>DASVHW010000237.1 GCA_036382395.1 Candidatus Binatia bacterium
TTTCAACCCTGAAAGGGTTGCGTCCGGTCCCCGCCTCGGTCTCACACGGACCTATAGGCGTCACGTTGTAGGCCTCCGGTTGAGCTAGCCTCCGGCGGAATGGTGTCCGCAGGTCGAGTCGAGCGCAACCCCTTCAGGGTAACAGAGAAATCGGTGTCGCTGCCCAGGGTAGCCGCTGCCGCGGCAACCCTGGGCTATGGTACGGAACGCCTTCGGCGTACGGAACACAGCCCGCTTGCTGGTGAGATACCGCTCGCCCTGAGTAGGCCGTATCTTCTCAGCGGCCGTATCGAAGGGCGCCCGCTGGGGTGGACCGGCCTTAACTCACTGGCCAGCGAGCGCTAGCCGACCGTCTTCATCACCCGCAGCTCCTCCGAAATGGGCATGCGTTCGAAGACGCGCATGATCTCCTCCTTGGGCACGGCGAAGGCCATTCCGGTCGAGGGCACCGCCTCGGTGCGCATCCATCCGGGGAGGTCGTTGTCCTCCGGTCCGAAGCCGGCGCGCCGGTTGAACTCCCACTCGTCCTGCATGCACTGCCAGCCGATGTCCGCCATGTCCTCGAAGGTCAGCTGCACCCCGTGCATGGCATTGTAGAGCGTTCGCATCTCCTCGATGGTGGGCTGCTGGAATTGACAGAAGCCGCTGGAGTCACACAGCGCATTGACCAGCTGGGCCTCCTGCGACGCTCGTGCCGGATCGGCAGCGGGCACGACGATCAGGCCGGCGGTGTGGTCGGCCCCCATGGCACTGGTGGCGTAGGTGATGCCGGTGGCTTGCAGCGTGCGCGCTTCCCACGCCGGGATGCCTTGCCCGCGAATCGCCGGCACGCGCTCGGCCTTGAAGCGTTTCGCCACGGCCACCACGCCGCGCGCGATGGTCTCGGCCAGCTTGTCGCCCTTGTCGACCTTGTCGAGCAGGGCGATGGCCGCATCGGCATCGCCGAACGCCAGCGCACCGCAGTCCATCGCCAGGCCCATGGCCCCACCGGTCTCGATGGTGTCGAGCCCGAGGTCGTCGCACAGGCGGTCGATCTTGGCCACCTTGTCGAGGTCGGCGATGGCGCAGTTGGAGCCGCACAGGGCGAGGGTCTCGAATTCGAGGGCCGAGGTCACGTACTTGCCCTCGGCGTCGTTGACGATGTTGGAGCACTGCACGATGCAGCCGGACATGCAGTTGTGCATGCCACCGCCGCGCGTCGCAAAGTTCTCGACGATGTGCATCCCGCTGAGCGCGTCGGCACCCTCGAACTGCATCTCTCGCCGGTTACGTGTGGGGAACGTGCTCATCATGTTCGCCAGCGGCACGGTGGTGGAGGTCCCAAACTGGAAGAGCTGCGGGCCGGCCTTGTACTCCTTGGTAACCTGCAGAGTGAACGCCTTGAAGCCTGCCGCGTCCTTGGCGACGCGGGCTTGCGTTCCTTCGTCGTCGACAACGATGGCCTTCAGTCCTTTGGCGCCCATCGCGGCGCCCAGTCCGCCACGGGCCGCGTGGCGGGACGGATGGCGCGCACCCTCGTCGGTGAAGGCGACACTGGCCCCCGAAAAGCCGAGCTCGCCGGCGGGGCCGCACATGACGAAAGCGGCGCGCGCGGAAAATTGCGTGGCCAGCTTCTCGGAAGCGGCGTAGGTGCGGAGCCCCTTGAGATCCGGGCACTCGCGCATCTCGGCCCCGCCCTTGCTGACAGAGATGAGATAGCGCTTCGTCGGGTCTTTGGCTTTTCCTTCGACGATCAGCACGCGATAACCGAGCCGCATCAGTTTCTGCCCGGCCTGTCCACCGGAGTTGGCCTCCTTGATCCCGCCGGTGAGCGGGCTCTTGCCCCCCACGCTCATGCGGCCGGAGGTCGG
>DASVHW010000238.1 GCA_036382395.1 Candidatus Binatia bacterium
ATATACGGGAACCTCGAGCGCCTTCAGTTCCGTCTCCATCGCCTTCGGCTCGTACAGAACCATGCTCGGCGCGAAGCGCGTGCGGTCGAGCCCGCGGATCAGATGGTACAAGCCGGTGAGCGACCCCCCAACGACCCCGCCACTCGACGCCTCGACGAACAACACGCGAATCATAGCGCCGGATCAGAGATGCGCGCCCGCCGCTCGGGGCGGCTGCGCACGCATCAGCTGCACGATCGATTGTGCCGCCGCCGTACTCGTCATCTCGGCTGTCACACCCACATCGTAGCACGGCACCGCGGCGGTGAGCTGCGCCAGATGTCTCTCGCGCTGGGCCACCAGTCCTGCGGGGAACATCTGCTCCAGAACAGCCGCGAAAGCCCAGTAGCGTCGTAAGTCGTTGACTATTAGATCGACAGCGCTCAGGCGTTGGCAGGCCTCGGTCGCCGACAACGGCCGCACGAAGGCGAACGGCGCCCGACGTGGGAACACCAGCAGCGCAGCCTCGCCGCCGTCTGCTATCCCCGCCGACGGCGGGTGATATCCTTCGCGGTCGAGGCAGAACCGCCCGTCGATGCGCCGCAGATCCCGTGCTTGCGCACCGAGCCAGCGTACGCTCCAGTCATCCAGCAGCACGGGCTCCCTGACCCCGAACACCTTAGTTCCGTGGTGCAGCACGAAGCTGTCGGAAAGCAAGGCGGCGCCGGGGAGACCGGCGAGCGCCACTGCCAGAGTGGATTTGCCGACGCCGCTGGCACCGGCGAGCAAAACCACACCGTCCCCGGTATCCACACCGGCCGCATGGATCGGGTGCAGGTCCTGCATCTGCTCCAACCACCACCAGCACGGGTAGTAGACCAGGTAGTACAGCAGCGTGCTAAATCGGCGCTGGCGCAGGGCACGCCGGCGTCGCCACTGGCGCACGCGGCGGATGCGATCACTGGCGCGGGTATTGCCAAGGCGGTAGTAGAAATCGCCCTCGACTTTCAGCCCGTTGTCCGCCCAGGCAAACCGCAGGTGCAAATCGCGCAGGTCGTCGACGCGGAACCACCAGAGCCTGTCGTTGCTGGCGTAGATGTCGCGATCGAGACGTTGCAGACCGGACAACTCGGATGACAAGGCCGCTCGATTCGCGGGCGGCTGGCCGTCGTGCCACCTGAGCATGGCCGTGACTGCCGGGGCGCTCGTCTGATCGGATGCGGACGGCGCCAAGTGGATGCGGGTATAATCGCACAGATCGGGCGCATCGCAGCGGAACGCGAACTGCGCGCCAGCTAAACAACCTGTGATCAGATCTGCGGTCATCTCTTTTCCAGACCGTTCATCGGTCGATTTGTCCATTCAGCGGGGGGGGGGGTGGTTCGCTGGCCAGCGGCAGCGCACTCTTGAGCGGCGCCGGTGTACGCCGCATGCGTCGCATCGCGGCCTGAACCGTTACGTCGTAGACGAATCGTGCATCTTCGAGCCGCGGGATCAGCACCTCCGTCAGCGCGATGCCCGACTCGCGGCGGTATGCGACCATGACCATGATCGCCGCCAGCGAGTACGAGATGCTGGTCGCAAGCGCCGCACCGGAAATCCCGAGGGTTGGGATCATGAACACGTTGAGGATGACGTTGGTCACCAGCGCCGCCGTTCCCGCGCGAATGTTCACGCCCTGATTGTTGCGGCTGGTGAAATCGCGCGTGAGGATGGTGAAGACCGACATCATCACCATGCCGAGAGTGGCAAACGCGAGCGGTTTTGATGCGGCGGCGAACGCCTTCCCATACCACAAAGGCACCATCAAGGGCCCAAACGCGATCACCACAAGGCCGCCAAGCCCCGTCAACAGAACCGTCCGGCGGCACGCTTGCGCCGTGAGGCGATGCACCTCGTCTTTGCTCAGCGACGCGAGCCGCGGATAGATCACCCAACCCACCGCCTGCGGAATCTCCAGGATCATCTCGGTGAAATGCAAGGCCAGACTGTAGAACGCGGTCTGCGCCGGGTTGAGGAAATAGGCAACCATGTAGACGTCGATGCGGAACAACAGATGCGTCGCCAGAATCTGGGTGTACGACTTCATGCCAAAGCGCATCTGCCGTTTCAGCAGTCGCCGATCCAGCCACAGGCCGAACGGCACCAGCCGTCGCGTCCCAATCACCAATGCGCCCACCACAACGGTGGTAACAATCGTATAAACGAGCACGCTGCTAAACAGGTCCAAGCGTAGCGCCACACGCAGTCCGACAACCAGTACGAGTACCGCTGCGGCACCAAATACGGTCCGGCGATTGTACAGGGAGAAGTTATTGATGGCCTGGAGAACGCCGCAGAAGAAATTATCGATCAACAGCAGCGGCAGGCGCCAGAGCGCCAGCAACAGCGCCCACGCCGGCACCTCACGCATGATCGTCGACAGCAAGAGCCCGCGAAACCACCAGGCGACTGCGCCGATGCCCACGCCCAAGACTACTGCCAAGGCCAACGAGTTGGCCGCGACTTGCTCGATGGACGCGCCTTCGCGCCGGACGCAGTATACGTTCGCCTGTGTCAGCCCGAACTTCGCCAAGGTCACCAACGTGGATGGCAACAAGAGCACCAGCGCCAGAATCCCACGATCATGCGGCCCCAGCGTGCGCGCCAGAACGATGCCCGTGACCGTGCCCAGCAGAGCCACGGCCGTGCGTGCCCCAAAAACGTCGATCATGTCGTGCGCGAGACGACGGTGCGCCATCAGGTTTCTTTCACTCACAATACTGCGAAAACGGATCCACGGCGCCGAACTATCGCTCGGTACCTCAATGCCTCGCCGAGACCACAATGTTCGTCTAAGCGGCTACCCCCCCTGTCGCCGACGAAGCGGTCCGCTAGATTCCGGCGGCGTCAGACAGGCGTCCCGATCCTCACTTAAGGGTGCAACCACGGTTGTGGCACGCCCGAACCAGTGCCGAATCGAAATGCGAGCCACTAACTTGGCCCCGAACAGCCGGGCCATGAGAATCGAAGGTTGATTGTGGGTCCGAATCAAACCCACGATGGTGCGCACGCCTCTCGTGGCGAGCCCGTCGGTGGCACTTTTCAGGAGCGCCCAGGCGGCCCCTTTGTCCCCCGGCACCACGTAGATGTTGGCCGTCAGCAGCGCCGGCGGGACAAGATGCCGTTCGACCGCCTCGTACCACGGCTGCTTTGCGGTTACAGAATCCGCGTACCAGGCCGCTCCAACGATGTGCGTTCCACGTGTCGCCACGATTGCGGTCGAGATACTGCGAGCGCCGCGAGGCTCGTGTCGCCGGACCTGCAGCGTGCGACGATCCGTTTCGTTCATGCTCCGGATGGTCACGCCGTTGATGTCGACCGGGAAATCGACCGGCTGCGCCGGCCGGTTCGGATATCGCACAAACAGATAGAACTCTCGTTTTCCGAACAGGCGCGCCGCGGCATGCCTGAGGGTGGGCCCGAGCCCGTCGGTTCGGAGGCTCAGCAGCAGAAGCCGCAACAGGTCCACCACACTATTCTCCACTCCCCCCAGCGTTCCCTGCCGGAGCAGAACTGCTGGCCATTCTGGTGCCACTGCGACCTGCCGTGCGCTGTCGGCGCTACGATTTGTGCACGCCCTCTCGCACGCTGTCGCCTCGCGACTCGGGCCCTGCGGCACCAGGCCGATCCGAGTTCTTTTTGAGGCCCTGCAACAGCAGGCCGACCTCGTAGCGTCGACGGGTGTCATCCGTGGCCCGCTCGACCTCGACTTCGACGGGCTCGTACCCACACAGGATCAGCGTCGGGTTGCAGATGTCGCCCAGACGGCTGATCGTATCACGCGACAATCGCTTCCACCGGCCCACGCTCGAGAGATCAACGGCACTCCGACCGTACGTCTTCCAGTCTCCCAACCCGAGCCCGCTCCGGCTTTCCAGAGCCTGCTCAATCAGGGCAGGATCCCATGCCTCCCCCAGGAACTCCATGATTCGACCTATGGTCGGACCAGTTTGCTCGGTCAAATCCTCATAGCGCACTTGCAGCGCATTCTCTGGGTGTCGCTTCACGAAGGCATTGATGCGGTGCGTGAGATCTACCCAGGCGTGTGCAAAGGCCTCGAGCATCACCGGGTACCG
Source organism: Candidatus Binatia bacterium (assembly GCA_036382395.1). Lineage (NCBI taxonomy): Bacteria > Candidatus Binatota > Binatia (SeqCode) > Binatia bacterium. The sequence goes on from DASVHW010000238.1 coordinate 4,098, forward strand.
GATGATGTACTCGTGAAGCTCCCTGAGGTACACGCCGTTCTTCTGGCACAGCTCCTCGATGCTGCAAGCCACATCGAGCCCATGGCGCTGGATGCAGACGAATTGCACCTGATCGCCGCAGAGTTGCTCGATTTCGTCGAGGTAGAAGGCGTCGAAGGCGGTTTTTGATGCCCAGCGTGGTTTCCCCTGCTGCTTGGCGTGGTCCCTGTGAAAGGAGAAGGCAAATTCGCGCAGTCTCGTCAGCACCTCGCTCTTCGAGAAACCCGCGTAGCCCAGTCCGTCCAGCACACCAATGCCAGTCCCTTCCGCGATGTGCTCGCTGCGCAGGAAGCGCCCACAGCCGGTGAACACATTGGTCTCGCCCGGACAGGCAATATTCGGGTGGGCGTTGAACAGCCTCCGGAGCAGCGTCGTTCCGGATCTGGGCGCGCCGATGATCAAGACGCCTTCCGCTGGGAATCTGGCCATCAGTGGGCAGCCTCTGCGGTGAAGGTCATCCCCCTGCCGCCGAGTTCAATGCTGTTCTCCACTCGGACGCTGTCGCGCGTACTCTCCACGATTATTTCTCTGGGTGCCGGGTGACTGATGAAATATATGGGACTCGCCGTGGCACCATAGGCACCGCTGGATCTGATCGCGATCACATCGCCCGGTTCGAGTCCGTTGAATTTCACCTGACGCCCCAGCGTGTCGATCGTGGTGCACAGCGGGCCCACGAGGGTGTACGCCTGCTCCCGATCGCAGTTGTTCCCTGCGGCGGCAACCTTGAACATTCGGTAGTTCCGCTGGACGACGCTTCCCAAGTGTCCGGCCGCTCCGAGATGGTGGTTCATGCCGCCATCGCAGATGCAGATGTCCACGCCTCGCGAGCGCTTCTTACGGATCACGCGCGTCAGGTAGAAGCCCGCTTCGCCAACGAGGTAGCGCCCGGTCTCGAGCACCAGCTCCGTAGCCGCAAACGCCGAGTCCGTCTTCAGCGCCTCCAGCGCCCGATTGGTCTTGTCGGCCACTGCCGCCAGCTCCACAGGGGCGTCGTTTTCGTAATACGGGATTCCGATGCCTGAACCAAAAATCAGCTTTTCCGGACTGATCCGGTGCGCAGAACAGACCCTTTTGAAGATCTCAATAAAGATCTCGTAGTTCTCGGTGAGAGCCTGTGCATCAAGGCATTGCGTCCCGGAATAGATGTGGAACCCGCACAGATCCACATGGGGGAGAGCGCGCACACTGCGCACCGCAGCATCAATCTCCTCTTCGTCTATGCCAAACTGGCTGGGCTTACCACTCATGTTCAGGCCGAAGCCACGCGGCACGCGGCGCGGAGAAATCCGCATGAGCACTCGCTGCCGCCGACCCGCCAGAGCGGCGATTCTGTTTACCAGCTCCGCCTCCTCGACCGATTCGAGGACGATTTCGCCGATGCCCGCGTCGACAGATGTCTGCAGCTCGCCCGACGTCTTTCCGGGCCCGGTGAAACTCAGCTTTTGCGGCGGCCAATCTGCCTCTAACGCTCGCGACACTTCGCCCGCCGAGGAGACATCGAGCGCGTCTACGACACTCCGCATACGCCGCAAGATTCCCGAGTGGGGGTTGCTCTTCACTGCATAACTGATCCGGAACCGATTGCCGAAAGCCGACCGGAGTCGCCCGACGCGCTCACGGATGTGCTCCCAAAAGTAGACGTAGCAGGGGGTGCCGAAATCCTGCGCGATGCCGCGCAGTATCTCGTTCAGGTCGCGTTCCTCATTCAGCATGACAACTCGATATGAACTTCAAGATACGGTCGACGGAATCCAAGTTCTCCAAGGTGATCTCGTCAGGAGTGAATCTGATGTTGCCCTCCGATTCGACGAAGACGATCAGGTCAACCATGCTAGCCGAATCGATGATGCCCGAAGAAAACAGCGGCGTCTCATCGTCCACTGCCGTCAGTTCGACACCGAGTTTCTCTTGGATAAAGTTCAGCAAAGATTCTCTGATAAGTATCATCTTCGGCCCTCAGAGACCCGGACTCGCCGCGGTCTGGGGCGGCGTCCGCACCCCACCGTCGCCGTACTCCGCCACGAGTTTCTGCTGGTCCGGTTTACCGGTGAGCGTGCGCGGCATGTGGTCCACAAAAACAATCTCTTTGGGAATCATAAACGTTGGAAGCTTTGCGGTGAGGCTCTTCGCGACTGAGGCTGGATTCAGATCAACATCTTCCGCGATCGCCAGGAACGCAACGAGCATCGTCTGCCCGTTCCGCGGGATGCCAACCACAACAGCGTCTTTCACGCCAGGTACAGTCAAAATCTGGTTGTGGACCTCTTGCGGGTAAACGCGGTTGCCCATGATCTTCAGCATGCTGTCTCGTCGGCCTTTCAGGAACAGATAGCCCTCCTCATCCAGATAGCCCATGTCTCCGGTAAAGATGGCGAAGGGCGCGGGGTCATCCTCGCCGCAAAACGGATTGCGTCGGAGTTTTTTCTCCAGCTCCAGTGTGTCTGCTGTGCTCTCCAGATAACCCATCATCGTACCAAGGCCTGAGTGGATCACCTCTCCAACCTCGCCGGCGCGGCAGCGGGTGCCGTCCTCCCGAACCACATACACCCGCACGTCCGTAAAGGGCCTCCCAACACTCCCCAGCTTTCTATGGTATTCCTCGGGTCTCAGCGAGGTCGCCCGGAACGCTTCCGTCTGCCCATAGGTCTTAAAGATCTGCACGCCATCGAGGATTTCAGGAAACTTCCGCAGGTATTCCTCTGGAAGACTTCCCCCCGAGATAGTGACGTAGCGCAGCGAGGCCTGCCGGCCACGCTTATCGAACCGAACTCCGGAATGAATGACATCCTGCCAAATCGATGGGACGCCGGAGATTCCTGTTACCCGCCGCACCTCGGCAGCTGTCAGGATGTCCCTGGGTAACCAGGAATCGAGAAGCACGATCTCGCCTCCGACCGCCAACGCCGTCATGAGTTGGTTTAACCCGACATCGAACGAGAACGGCAGAACACTGAGGAGCACATCCGCGCTTGTCAATCCGAACAACGCGATCTCGGCGGCTACCCGGCGCATGAGATCCGCTTCGCTGATCAACACGCCCTTGGGTTGACCGGTAGATCCCGACGTGAACAGGCACACGGCGGCGGCGTTCGGTCTGGCGTCCTCTTCATTTCCGAGGCGGCGATCATCCCCCTCATCTCGATCACCAACCACGATGACGTTAGCGGCAGCGCGCAGCTCTTCCATCGCCTGCGCATGGATGCCTGCTGGCGCTTCGCTTTCGAGAACTACCCAAGTCGTTCTCGCCAGTGCTGGGTGATGGCGACACGCTCCTCTGAGGGCGACGAGTCCTGCCGCATCAGTGATAGCGACGGGCGCTTTCGTCGCTTGCAGTATCGCCGCGACCTGGGGCGCTCGATACTTCGGGTTGACGAAGCAAAACGGCCTCCTCGCCGCGATCGCGGCGAGCATGCATGCAATGCTGGCGGCCGACTTTCCGACCAGCATCGGAACGATGCTGTCCGCCGGCGTCAAGCGCGCATACAGCGCCGCCAGCCGTTTCGCGTCTCGGAAGAGTGCTCCGTACGAGGTTTCGACAAACCCCGCGCCCGGTCTCCACTTCGAGGCGGCGATCTTTGATCCCGAGTGTGCCGCGTGTGTTGCGACGACCTGAAAGAGATTTTTCATGAACTCTCAGGCGTGCTGATGTCGTGGCGTCCGTTTCGGCTGCCCGCCTCGGAATCTCTTTCGCACATCAACATCCAAGTCGAAGGCTGGCTGCTCGGCACGTACTCCAGCGACTGGATGAGTGCTGTCGCCAAACGGTTCAGATGTATGCGCCGCAACCGGTTCAGGCGGCGCTGAGCCCAGTAGTGCTTGATCAGCCCCTCGCACTGGAGGACTCGGAACCCGGCTTGGCGCAGCTCTGCCTCGATTTCTTCCAATCCGTAAAGGACATCGTAGATCTCGTAGTGCTCGATCCCGCGCTTCACCCTGTAGGGGAGCGACACATCACGGTTGAGTGCGTCGAGCATGAATACGCCGTTCGGGGCCAGGACACGGCGGATCTCGACATAGAGCGCTCGGCGTTGCTCGAGCTGAAAGTGCCGCACGAAACGCAGCGTGTACACGGCCTCGAACGACGCCGACCGAAACGGCAACCGGAAGGCGTCAGTACGCAGGAACGACCATTGCCCGGCGGAACCGTTCAGGCGCTGCCTTGCTGTGTCGAGCATGGCTGGGCTCGCATCTATGGCGACGCCGAGCGGTACGCCACGCATCTCGGCCGTCAGACGCCCGGGCCCGCAAGCAATCTCGAGCACGGCTCGTGGCGCGCGCTGGTCCAACACTCGATTGAGAAACCGCACCTGGCTGCGGTGCAACACACCGTTCAGCGGCTGTCCCGTGCGGCGCTGCATGTACGCCTCGACGACCGTGCGGTCTTGATAATACCGCTGTAGATCTGGCGGCTGATCGATCGGCTTCATGAGGTTCTCGGCGCCGCTTCGCTTGATGCTGCCCGCAGTGATGCGAAGGTGCTCCGCAGACCTTCCTGCACGCTGACGGCCGGCCGCCAACCGAGCAGGTGCTCCGCGCGTGAGCAGTCGTAGTGGGCGCATCGGGTCGCGCGCCGAATCTGATGATAGGTCACCGGCGAACGCCGCCGGGCAAGCCGCAAGGCGCGTTCGAGCCCCCACGCCGCAGCCGCAATCATCCCGACCGGCAAGAACATCGGGCGCCAGCTCTCGCCGCACGCGTCGCGATACAGCGCCGCATACTCTGCCTGCGGCACATTCGCATCAACGATGGTGAAGGCCTGTCCCACCGTGCCGTCGGCGGTAGCTGCCAGCGACACTGCGTCAGCCGCATTGTCGATGTAGGTCATCGGCAACGTGTACGCCGGGGTCGCCAGGATCAACTTGAACTGCTTCACACTGAAGCTCTGTCGGGCCAGCGGTGGACGTTTTCCGGGTCCATACAGCAACCCCGGCCGCAGCACCACCACCGGGGCACCACGGCGGGCGGCATCGAGCGCCACGCGGTCGGCAGCCAGTTTCGAGCGGCTGTAATGCCCCCGCGACTCGCCCTCGCTCTCGTAGGCGCTGTCTTCGGTAATGGTCACGCCGTCATACGGCACGGCGTAGACACCCAGGGAACTGATATGTACGATGCGGCGCACGCCGGCCGACTGTGCAGCCCGGATAACCCGCCGTGTGCCGCGGACATTCACTTCCGCAAACTCTTCCCATTTTCCCGTTGTCTCCACCCGGGCGGCGCAGTGGACAACCAAGTCCATGCCCCGAACCGCGCCCTCGACCGCTGCGTCGTCGCAGATATCTCCCGGGTAGATATCCACATCGGCGTCATCGAGCCCGCGGCCGGCACGCACCAAGGCGCGGACTTCGACACCGTCGCTACGCAAGCGCCGCACTACGCTGCGGCCCAGGAAGCCGCTCGCACCCGTCACCAGTGCCTTCATCAGTTCACAGCCTGGAGCAGCTGCGGACCGACGTGGAGCCCAGCGCGGTCCCAGATCTCTTCCAGCAGCCAAACGCCTTGCCGCCCTTGTTCCGCAGTTACCGGCGGAGGCTGTCCGTTCGCCAGGGCTTCATACAAAGCGCGGAAGTGCCCCCCCATGCCTGGGTAATATCGCTGGCGACCGCGCAGGAACTCGATGCCGTTGACAATGGTTGCGCGCAGCAACTGCGCCGCTTCGTCGAGGTTCGGCAGCACCTTCCCTACGATCTTGGGAACCTGGCGCTCCTGGCGCAGGATCAGGGTCATGTTATTGAGGTTCACCTCCGCAGTCATGGCCGAGCCGTACAGGATCAGACGGCTCAGCAACGGGCGTGTCTCCAGTGAAAGCGTCAAGCTCCCCAGTGCACACTCACCGTCGACAATCGCGCGCAGTTCACGCAGCTGCCCGCGCGCATCGGTGCGCGCCGACACCTGCACGTTGTCGATCGCACCGACCAGTCCCGCGAGCAGGTAGCTGGCATGCGGAGCCACGTCGTACGCGATTCCCCCAGGCAAAGATGCCTTCCACCGGCCGTGTTCGTCCGCCGGAAGTTCCGCCTCCCCGGAAGCAACGCCCTGAAACACCTCGACGCCCACTAGCGATCCCAAGCGGCCCGAGGCCAAGAGTGAGCGGGCTTGCACGACGACGGGATCAAACCAGCGGTTATGATCGACGCTGAGGTACTTGCCGGCTTGTCGCGCCGCCGCGATCATCGTATCGGCCTCCGCGGCGGACAGCGCCATGGGCTTTTCAACCAGCACGTGGACGCCCGCCGCGAGCAATTGGATGGCCAGGCTGGCGTGCGTGGCGGGCGGCGTGATCACATGCACCACATCAGGCTGCGCCGCACTCAGCAGTTCATCGATATCGGCGTAGGTCGGCACCTGCCAGCGTGCCGTCAGCTGCTCGCGGCTGTCGCGACTGAGGTCGCACGCTCCTGCCAGTTCAACCTGCGGGATCTGGCGGAGGTAGCCGCAGTGGACATGAGCGATCCGCCCGCAACCGAGCAGTGCAACCCGGATACGCGTGGCAGCGGTCATAGAGGGGAACGGCAGTCGAGAGACTCAGGCGTGAGCGCGTTGCCGGCTGTTGCGCTGCAGCGACTTCACGTTGTGATAGACTTCGTCGGCATAGTTTCGGACTTCTCCTGTCTGCAGAACCGTACGCACTTCCCGAATGGCATCGTCGATGTTGCGTCCCGGAACAAATCCCAGCTTTTCACGGATCCGGTCGAAGGCCACCCGATAACTACGGCGATCCTCGATGTGATCGAAGTACTCGATAACGGTTCCCGGGATCTGCTCTGCAACCTTGTCGGCGACTTGGCCGACCGTGAAATTCAAGCTCTCCGCCCCAACGTTGAAAATCTCATCCGCCACTACCGCGGAAGGCGATTCGACGGCCAGGAGAAACGCCTCGGCCGCGTCTTGCACATGAATGTGCGGCCGCCACTGGCTGGCCCCCACGACGCGGACGCGACCTTCGACACTGGCCCGTGCCGTAATCGTATTGACCATGAGATCGAACCGCATACGACGCGACAGCCCGCAGACCGTCGACAAGCGCAGGATGACAATCTCCACCGGACCCCGTTCCTGCAAAAGCACCTCTTCCGACATGATCCGGGTCCGTGCGTACAACGAGACAGGATTGAGGTGCGAACCCTCATGCAGCAGGTCATTGCCATTGGCGCCGTACACGCTGCACGAGGAGGCAAACACCAGGCGCTGCACTCCCGCCTCGCGGCAGCTTTCCAGCAGACACCGCGTGGACTCGAAATTTGTGGTCAAGGCCTCCCGCGGATCGAGATCGCAAGCGGCATCACCGACGAGGGCGGCCAATGCCACCACGGCCCGTACCCCGTTCACCGCCTGCACGACATCCCGGATATTGCAGATGTCCCCGTAGCGCAGCTCGACGTTCGGATCACCTCGCAGTTCCGCCACGCCGTGTTCACCATAGAGAAACTTGTCAAGGACACGGACGTGGTATCCGCGCTGCAACAGTTTGCGCACGAGGTGAGAGCCGATGTATCCGGCTCCCCCAGTAACCAGAACGACGTTGTCCCGCATTATTCCTCCCTTTCACCTCTGCTGTTCCGCTGGCCGCTCCCTGAGTCACAGACCGGCCGTTCCCCTTAGGCTCTGCAGGTAGCCCTGCAGCACCCGTATGGACGGGGCCTCAACCGCGGAAGACACCCACAACAACACTTACAACCAATCTAAAACATAAGACAAGAAAAAAAGCACCAGGCGAGGGGGAAAAGCCGTCCCCGGCCTGGATTACGCCAACCGGACGGTCGGTTGGCGCTCCGGCGATCCCGGGCGCTCGTTTGTGGAGCCACCCGCGTGCAACAACTCGCTCAGGGCCGGCAGCATACGGTAAGCGACACCCGCAGCGGTGCAAATGTCAGCCACCTCGCCAGCCGTGGCCGCCGTGACATCCGAGAGGCACACGAACACAAAACCAACCTTGTTTACGGATAGGGCCAGGGGCAGTTCGGCGGTGCCGCCAAGGACCTTAATACCGTGGATTCGGGAACCCCAGCAATCCCGGGACTCATCGATGAATCCGATCGGCTGATAACGAGAGGACGGGTCTTCGACGAGCGCCCGGCTCATCTGTTCCCCTCCGCGGCCAGCACCGACAATGATCGCCTTTGCCCGCATATGCTTGCGTCTGCGCGGGTGCCGGCGGGCCCACACCCGTAGGATGTAGCGCGAACTGAACAGCATGAGCAGCAGCAACACCCCGTTGATGGCAAACACCGAGCGAGGATGCGATTGGGATCCGACGAAATAGGTCACACCCGCAGCCGCGATTGAGCCGACGGTCACGGCCTTGAACAGGGCAACCAGGTCCCACAACCCGAAGTAAGAAGCGATGCCCTGATAGGCGCCAAAATAGACCAGCAGCGGTGGCTGGAGAATCGCGACCAGTGTTACCGTCTGATAGGCCCAGTCGGCTTCCGGCCACTGCCAGTCGTAACGCATCAGGAGCGCCAGGGCGTAGGCGCTGACCACCAGCACCAGATCAACGCCCATCAAGGCGATCCGCCGACGCCGACGCCACAGATACTTGGCCTTGAAGGCACCGCGCGCCGTCGCCCAGACACCGTGCACGAGCAGGCCCATGTCGCTCCAGAAGGTCGCGCCTTCGACATACTCGATATCGCGCTGCAACTTCGGTGGCAGGATGTGCTCGATGTAATAGGTTTCCGTATCCTTGAGGCCTTCCGGATAATCTTCGACCTCATCGCGTCCCTGGATCTGACTTGGGCCCACGAGGCCCGGCCGTACCAGCAGGACTCGTCGCTGTGCCGGCGAGTAAAACTTCACGAAGTGTGGATCCTCTGGCCGGGGCCCAATCAGGCTCATGTCCCCGCGCAACACGTTGAACAGTTGCGGCAACTCGTCGATCTTGGACCAGCGCAGCAACCGCCCGAGGCGCGTGATGCGTGGATCGCGTTTCACGGTCAGCCGCGATCCCATCAGGTAGGCCCCCTGCACCATCGTCCGGAACTTGAAAATGTCGAACGCTTTGCCGTCCCGGCCCACACGCTTCTGGCGAAAGAACACCGGTCCGGGCGAGTCCAACTTGATCAGCAGTGCAACTAGCCCGATCACTGGCAGCAGGCCGATGACACCGAGCAGGGCCAAGGCAAAGTCCACTGCGTGTTTGGCCATCACGCCGCCGCTCGTCATGGCGCGGTCGACTGCGGCGACCGGGCCATCCGGATCGCGCTCGCACTCTGCGTCAACGGATCGTTCCGCGAGTTCAGCGTCTGTTTGCATCGAGGATTCTCCGCAGCGTTGCTGCTACGTAGCGCACTTCTTCATCCGACATCAAGGTAAACAGGGGGAGGGAGAGAATCGTCTCGGCGGCGGCGCTGGCGACGGGAAAGTCCGCGGGCCGGTAGCCGAAGGCGTTGCTGTAGTAGGAATGTAGGTGGAGCGGAATGAAATGGACCCCCGTCGCGACACCGGCGGCCTTCAACTCCTCGATGACGGCATCGCGGTGCAGGCGCAGCCGGTCCGGCTGCATCCGAACCACGTACAAATGCCAGGCGTGATCGACCTCTGCCCGGGCCGTCGGCAGCTGCAGTTGCGGCAGATCGGCCAGCAGTTCCGTATACAAGGCGGCGATCTGCTGTCTGCGCCGGGACAACGCCGGCAGCCGCCGCAGCTGCACCAGCCCCATGGCGGCGGCCATGTCCGTCATGTTGTACTTGAAACCGGGGTACGACACATCGTAACGCCATGACCCTTCGCTGCTGTAGCGCCGCCAGGCGTTACGGCTCATGCCGTGCAGCCGCCGGGTTTGCAGGCGCTCCGCTAATTCCCCGTCGGACATCGTCAGCATGCCGCCTTCACCGGTCGTCATGTTTTTCGTCGCATAGAAACTAAAGGCGGTGACATCTCCGATCGTCCCGATCGACTTCCCACGGTAGCTCGCGGGAAGCGCATGTGCGGCGTCTTCCACCACGGTCAGACGGTGCTGCCGGGCGATGCCCAGCAGCTCATCCATGGCAGCAGGATGCCCGGCGAAGTGAACCGGCACGATGGCACGCGTGCGGGAGGTGATCTTGCGGGCGACGTCGGCGGGGTCCAAGTTCAGCGTGTCCGGCGTGACATCGACCAGCTGCGGGCGTCCGCCCGCGTGCACGATGGTGGCGCCGGTAGCGGTAAAGGTGAGGGTGCTCGTGATCACCTCGTCGCCGGGCTTGAGATCGAGGGCATCCAACGCCAAGTGCAGCGCCGCGGTGCACGAATTCACGGCGACAGCATGCGGGGCGCCGATGGCTTGGGCGAATGCACGTTCGAATTCCTGCGTCCGCGGCCCGATGGTCAGCCACCCGGAGCGTAGCGTCTCAACTACCGCGGCGATTTCTTCGTCACCGATGTCGGGGCGGTAGAACGGTACGTCTCGATGTTCTTCGCCCTTCCCGGCAGATTGACTGGCCTTGGCGCCCATCGCGGTTACCCTTCTTTTGCGGCGGTGTCGGTTATCGGAAACATTTCCGGATGGTCCTTGCCGACCCGACTTGCAGTCGCCATCTCAGGGACAGCCGACGTTGAGCCCGTCCGCTGAAGCGTCTGTCCGACGGGCTGAAGCGCGGCAGCAAGCATCGGCCGCTGTCCGTCCTCCTCGGGTGGCGTAAGCAGCAACTCCGCAAGCAGCCGCACGTTCTTGCCGCTATCGAAATCACGCTCGATACGCTGCCGCGCCGCGTGGCCGCAGCGCAGGCGATCTTCAGGCCGGTTTGCAAGGTTTTCCAGCGCCAACGCGAACCCCTCCACCTGATTCGGCGGTACCAGGTAGCCGCTCACGCCATCCTCCACCAGTTCTTCAACTCCCGGGATGTGCGAAACGACTACGGGCAGGCCTGCAGCCATCGCCTCCACGATCACGTTGGCAATGACATCGCGGCGTCCAGATTTTCCGGCCAGCTCGCTCGCCAACACAAACACGTCGGCTTTGCGGTAGAGTTCCGCCACCTCGGCGTGCGGTCGAGATCCGAGCAAATGAACGGTCCCGGTCAAACCTCGGTCCCTAATTTGTTGCTGCAACTGCTGCCGCCGCGGTCCCTCGCCAACGATAAAGCACTCTAGCGCCACACCGCGGCGGCGCAATGTCGCGCACGCCTCAACCAGAACGTGCATACCTTTGTAGCGTTCCAGCTGGCCGCACGATACGATGCGCAGCGGCTCTCCGGCATTCGGCTGACGCCACGCGGGGACAAAGCGGTTGACGTCAACGCCGTGGTAGTTGACAACAACTTTGCCGTCGGCACCGGCTCCTGCCAACCGTCGCAGGAAAGCCGCATTGGTCCTTGCGCAGGTAACGACGAAGCGGGCTGAACCAATTTTGGCGGGGAGCATTCGCTGGACCATATAAATGTCATAGGCGTGCGCACTGATACTGAACGGCAGGCCTGAAATGAGTTGTACAATGTAGGCTACGGTCGCAGGGTAACTCGCCCAGTGGACATGCAGATGCGTGATCCCCTCGGCGCTGAGCTCCTCAGCCAGGTAAGCCGCGCTGGGCACGAGAAACCACGATTTGAGTAAGTACAAGAGCGGTTGACTGTTGAACCAACCACGCAGCCCCTCGTGCCATGAGACTGTCGCCTTCGCCCACCCGGCATTGTGCCGGATATCATCTCCGGTCCTCCATGCATTCCAAACTTGCGCATAAAGAGAAAGGTAGCGGCGCACACCTGTCCGCAGCAGGCGCCAGTTCGCCTTTCGGACCGGCGACGACCACACTGGCGGCAAGTATGTCACCTCGCTCATGATCGCGCCGCCCTCGGGCTGCTGGAGCCGACCCGCGCGGCGCAGTGAATAAATCTTCGGGCGCACGCCGTGCCGCCGTAGTCCCATCACTTCCCACAGGACAAATGTTTGATGGAACACGGGAAAGACCGGAAACAGGTACGCCAGCTTGGCCGTTGCTTGTCTCACAGACCACCCTCTTCCGCAAAGCGCAAAAGCCCAGCCGCCTTCCTCCAGAACACCGCCCCGGGCCCGTGCCGATCCGTCCAGTTGCGAACCGCCCTACGCACCGCCGCCGGGCGCAGCACCGCTCGGACGAGCGGATGAAAGACGACGCGCTGGCGAATGGGGCGCGGGCGGAATCCCATGGCGAACTTGAATTGGTCCAACGGCCCCACGGGCTCAAGCGACTCCAAACCGAAAGTAATCTCGCGAACCCGCCGCCGCCCGAGCATTTCCTGCGTAACGTGAAACAGCAGTGCATTGTTCGGGTACGCACCAAGCCGATCGGTGCACGAGCGGGCAAGCAGAAACTCGACACTGTCCTCGAAGGTCACGGTGACCAGGAACGCCGCCAGTTCGCCGCCACACCACGCCCCCCAACCTTCGAATCCAGGAGTGGCGGCGGCGGCCTTCCAGTAGCACTGCCAGCTCTCACCCGTGAGTCCCCCGTCCCGGCCTTGACGCGCCAAGGTATCCTGATGGGCCCGCCAGCCGGCGGTTGCGATCACGGGAAAGTCGACCGGAGCCACCTCGCAACGCTTGAGGCCACGCCGGACCTTGCTCCGCACGTTGGCGCTGAGCGTCTCCAAGCCGTAATCGGCATTGTCGCAGACGATCTGGTAACTCGGTTTGCCGGTGCTCTCCAAAGGGGCTGCGAAGCGCACCCCGACGCACGGCAGCTGGCGAAACAGCTGCCGCAGTTCATCGGTCGACGGATCATATAGTCGGTGCGGCGGCGCGCTCAACAGAAAGAACCGGCTCGTGTTGAACCAATAGCTCGACCGCGTGCGCACAACCCGGTGTCCGAGGGCGCGCAGAAAATCCGCGTAGCCGGCCGCGTCCATCTCCGTGTTACGCGCGTTCACCAAGCCGCCGCTTCCTCCGTCGCCGTCTGATCGACCAAGCGGCGCAGCACGATGCCAAGACCGACGAGCAAAAACAGAGTGACGAACTGCCACAGGTCGGCGAAAAACGAAAAGAACACCATCACGATGAAAACCGTACGGGCACTCTTGACCACCCAAGTCAGATTTGCCAGCGGAGAATCAGGAGCACTGACGTAGGGCTCCGCGTAGCGGAAGTTACGCCATGTCCGCCATAGTATAACCAAATAGCCCAACAAGCAGACGGATCCCCCCTCCACCGCGGCGAGAACGTACGAGCTGTGCGGCGCGGCAGTACTACGCCCGGGATCGTGCAGAAACCGATCCAGTCCCCAGTTGCCGATGCCGATGCCGACAATGGGGTGTTCCTTGAACATTTTGAAGGCCACCTGCCATCCGTACGCGCGGCGCTCAAAAGACCCTGAACCCTCGCCGGTCTCACCAGACTGAGTGAATGGCAGGTTGGTAATGCGGTCGAAGGTTCTTTGCGGCACGAACTCTACGACGAGAATCAGCATCAGGATACCAGCCAAGGTGAGCCCGGCCATTTGCTGCAGACTGAGCCTTTCATCGATCATAATCGCTGCGCCGCACACCCCGAGGCCCAACAGTCCGCTGCGCGACCCTGTCATGAACACCGCCAAGGCCAGCACGGCGATCAACGGGAGAATGACCAAAGCCGCCGCCCGAATCCGCAACGACCGCATCAGATACCAGAGACCGGCAATCGGCATGATGGAAAACATCGCCAAACGATTCGGATTGACGGCGGCGGCAATGACTGAGGTCGCCGCCCGATAACCGTGTAGTGCCGTGCCGTGCATGACGCTCTGCACTCCGGACAAGGCCGCACCTATCATGAATACCATGGCGACCGAGTAAATCATTATTACATGCTTTGGAGTGCGGATATAATTGATGAAGAATATAGTAAACACACTCCGCGTAAGGAGTGTTCGCGAGGTTTCCGCCTGCGCCTCTACAACTCCAAGCAGCGTCAGCAATCGCGGGTCCGGTCCGTTGAGCCGACCAGCGATGTAAAAGACCAGGAAGATGAACGGGAGCAATCTGATCTCGGTAAGGCGCAGGAACCACCAGTCTTGTTCGCTGTAAACCTTGTAGCTGAGCAAGACCAGGAAGATGCCACCCAGCGCGTTGTTAATCGTCAGCGCCCCCGTTCCTTGCAACGCCTGCGGGTAGGTCACCAAGAACGTCGACAGGAACATGGCGATCCCGTATTCCGGGAACGACACCACGAGAGCGACAGCCAATACCCCGAAGACGGGCAGCAGAGCGAGCGGTCCAACGGCGATCATACCGATCGCCACGAGCGTACCGAGAGCCGTCAGTGACAGCGCAGGGACAAGTCCCTGCACCGACGACCGCTGCTCCGAACCTACCACCTGCACCAACGTGCTGCCTCCATATCAAAGGATGCTTTCCAGAAATGCCGGGATGTAGGATCGGCGCCGATTGAGCACGACGCCAAGGACACGCGCGCCCACCTTATCGAGTTGCCGCTTGGCGGCTTCCGCTTCGGAAACCGGCGTCTGGTCCGCCTCAATCACCAGGATCACGCCGTCCACTTTCGTGGCAAGCATGCTCGCATCTGCGTAGTCATTGACCGGCGTAGCGTCGATCAGGATGAAATCAAACTGAGACTGGAGACAGCCCAACAGGACATCGACCGTTTCCACATTGGTTCCCTGTTCGGGCACGGACCCAGCCGGGATCACGGAGAAATTGAGTTCCTCCAGCCGTGTGACCACGGCCTCGGGCGCCGCTCGGCCGGCGGCGAAATCGGCGACACCGACGTTGCTGGTCAGCGGTAATAGCGTGCTGAACGACGGCCTTCGGTAGTTGCCTTCCACCAGCAGGACGCGCGACTCGCGCTCCTTCGCCAGCGCCGTCACCAGGCCAAGGGAAACTGTAGTAGCCCCCTCACCGTGCCGCGAGGAAGTTATCAAGATGGTATGCAAGCCCGCGGGGACAGCGACCGACAGCAAGCTGGCACGGAGCTTCTGGTACTCTTCCTCCCTGGGATCTTCCGAGGGCACGCACCCGGCCTCCGCCAGCGCTCGGACGGGGTTCCAAACCCTGGTGTGTTCTCGCTCTTCTGCCGCCTTTTTGACGGCCTCGTATATCTTGCTCAATGTCGAACCTACCGATGCCGTTTCTACGCTTTACGAGACTCGCCGATACTTGCCAGCAAGGGGAGGCCCAGGTAGCGGCCAACATCGCCCTCAGAATGCAAGGACTTGTTCACATATTCACGACCGAAGGCTCCGACAATTCCGACCACCAAGCCGGCGATGAGGGACAGGGCGAGCGAGACCCCCCGCATATCGGTGCGCGGCAACGGCAACGCCGGTCGCTGGACGACGTCGATATTCACCAGTTTCTGTTCGTCCATCGCCTGACTGATGTGGGCCTCCTGCTCGCGCTTGACATATAACTCATAGGTGCCACGCCGGTTTTTCACTTCCTCCTCGAGCCGGTCATACGCGATGCCCTTCTGTTGCAGATTGATCATCTGTCGACCCGTGCGGCTGACATTCTCTTCCAGCATCGCCTGCCGCGCGCGCATCTCCCGCAGCGAACCTTCGAGGTCAAACAGGGTTTTCAAGCGATCCTCGCGCAGGGGGTTGGTATGAAACACCTGGTGGCTCACGATCGTCGGACGATCGCGCAATTCCGTATCAAGTTGCGACTTCAATTCGGCGATCTCTGCTGCATTGTCTTGAACGTGTCGGTCCTTGTCCATGTACTTACGAAGAAGCGCAACGCGGTCGACTTGCCGTGCCACCATTTGCTGCGTCAACTGCGTGATCGTCGGGCTTACTTCGATCGCTTGCTCGCGTTTGACCACCTCCGGCTGACTCGCGATCTGGTCACGGATCGCCCGGATGCGTTCCTCCGTACCGGCAATCCCGGCCGTCACGTCGCGCACTGCGCTGGCGACTTCGCCGACCGTCCGGACCGCCGCCTGGATCTCATCCTTGGGCGACACGATGCCTTCCCGTTCCGAAAAGGCACCCAGAGCGTCTTCTGACTTACGCAGGCGTTGCTCGAGCCCGCGGCGCTGATCGTCATAAAACTGGGATAGTCCCTTATTGCCATGCACCACGGCGTGGTAGGCGAGATACTCGTCCACCACTCGGTTGACGACACGCGCGGCGTTCGAAGGCTCGGAAGACTTGTAGTCGATTTGAATGACGTTCGAGCCCTTGACGGGCGTAATGCTGAGATCCTGCGCCATAGACAGCACTTGCGTCCCAAACGTGCTCCCGATCAGCGTAACGTGCGGAGGGGCACTGCCATCACCCGACACCGCCAGTGTTCGCACCACGTGTTCCAGAAGGTCTCGGCTACCAATCACCTGCACTTCGGAATTGACCAAGGATTCGTTGAGCTGAATGGTTTCTAGTTTGGTCAAGTCGGTCGGTTGTAAGGTGGGATCTGACCGTTGCGTGGAGATCATCACCTTTGCACTCGCCACGTAGCTGGGTTTTCGCAAGAGGGTACCGGTCAGCCCGGGTAGGGCAACCGCCAGGAACAGGGCTCCAATCCACCGCTTGCGCTTGAAGATGACATGCAGGATTTCATGCAGTTGCTCGCTTCCACTGCTGGTCCAAGCGGGCGCCCCACCGTACGAGTGCTTCCCGTTCCCATTGCCGTTCCCCTTGCCGTTGCCGTTGCGATGACCGTTCGGTCGCTCGCGCTGTGGAGGTTCGTAAGCCATGGCTCTCCCAACTCAGTTCAAAAGGAGGCACCGACTCGAGGCGTCGTCGGCAGGATCTCATGGATATAGAGCTTAACGAACGCGTCGATGTCGCCGATAAATGTCCGTGGTACAAAAACCACATCGCCGGCCGCCAAATGCATCCCTTCCTGAGATCCATCCGAAAGCGATTTTGTAAAATCCAACCGTCTCCCCTGGTAATCACTCGGCGCCGCGGCAAGGAGCAGGACGCTGTCGACACGCGCGGTATCGGTGAATCCCCCGCGGTCCATAATCGCTTGGATGGGGCTCATCCCTGGATAGTACGTGACGAACCCCGGAAGACGGACCTCACCGCCAACGTACACCTTGCGCTCAGCCTGTTGTGCAACCATCACCGAGATTTCGGGATCACGCAAGCGATCACTCGTGCGTTCCTTGATGACTTGTTCCAACTCTGTCGGACGCAAACCTGCGGCTCGGACATCGCCAGCAAGCTGTAAAGTGACGTTGCCATCGGGTCGAATGGGCACCTTGATGTCGAGATCCGGATGGTACAGATACTTCACACGGATCTGGTCTCCGGGCTGCAGACGGTACTCTTCGCCGACGTTGCCCCCCATAGACTCCTGCAACGCTTCGAGCGGGGGAAGCGGTGCCGGCCGGCCCACAGTACGCCCGCATGCCCAAACGGACACCGACAAAAGCAACCCTACGCCGATTCTATGCGTCACGTAGCGCATTATTTCTACTCATCCCTATCATCAGGCCAGCCGCTGACCGCGGCGTTTATACGAACTCTGACGAAGGCTATCAATCCCCGCAAAGCGTCGGCTCCCGAGCGTGCGGGCCTGCAGCCGGGGAGACCCGACTCCGGCCACCGCTGCATAGATCCGCTCAATCTCGGCTACCGCTCGCTTCCAGCTGTACAACCTACCCGCTGCGACCCTGGCGTTTTCTCCCAACCGTTGCCGCAAGGCAGCATCTTCGAACAAACGTCGCAAGGCCGACGCCAAGTCCTCCGGGTCCCCGTTGCGAAAGATCAAACCTGTCTCGCCGCTGACAATACCCTTCGCCGACCCTTCGGCGGCAACCAGCGACCTGCCGGCTGCCATATAGTTGATGAGTTTGATCGGAAACCCTGACCAGGAGCTTCGCGGGCAGACCAGCACATCAGCGCGAGCCATCAATCGACGCACCACCGAGAAGGCCGACGCCACAATCACGCGGGCATGTCCCTCGCGGAGAAGCCTCGCCAGCCGATCATCGGCACGCTTGGCCCACTGGACCTCGTGCGTTACCACCACGAGCAGCGCAGGCGCAGCCGACTTGTGGAACCTGCCGAACGCATCGAACAGGATGCGGAGATCCTGGTAACCGTCCAGGTTCCCCGTGTACATCACGACGAACCGGCCAGCGAAGGGGTCCGACGCCGGCGTTTCCGCAATCACGGCGGGCGAACTGCCAGGCGGGATAACCGCCACCCGATCTCCCGCCACACCACGAGCCCGAAGAAATTGTTCCAGCTCCGGCGTCAGCGCGATGCTGAAATCCGCCCGCCGGGGCACCTGCCGGTCGAGGACCGCGCCGAGCTTACTGGCCACGAGTCGACGCCAACCGGGCCGGAAGTAGTGGCCCAGCTCGTCGCTCAATGCGTTGTGGGAATGATACACGACCGGCACACCGGTCAGTCGGCGCACCAGATATCCCACCAGAGGCCCCTCGTAGTTGTGTGCGTGGATCACCTCGATCCGTTCGCGGCGCACCACCTTGTACAAGGTCATGACCAAGGCCACGTCGAACAGCAGCTTGCGCCAACCCAGTCCACCTCGGGACGGCACCCGCCGCGAAAAGCGCACCCGGTGAACGAAGAGGCCATGGATCGGGGTCAGGCTCTCCGCAAATGGATACGTGACCAGGTGCACGTGGTGTCCTCGATTGGCCAGGGCTTGCGCCAGCTCACGAATGAGCACCTGCGACCCTCTCGCGGACGGAAAGGGGCACGCCGCCACCATGGCAATGCGTCTGACGGAGTCCCCGGTCGCACGGTTCAGTGTCATTGCAGATACCCCAACGCACTCAACCTAGCTGCAATCTCGCGCTCTTCGGCATGGGTATAGGGCTGTTCATCGCACGGCGGCGCCGCCGACTGGCGGGCGTGCGGGCCGTCGGGCGCCACGGCATCGATGGCGACGCCATCGAAGTCGGCGGACACATCGACACCACACAGCCGCAGGATTGTCGGTGTCATGTCGACCATCTGCACATGCGTGAGCCGGCGCCGCACCCTGGTATCCGTGTTGCTCACGAGAAACACGCCGTCGGCGCGATGACTGCCGCTCATGCCCGAGAGTTTGCCGCCGCCGGATTCGCCGGTATCGAATACGCGTACGCTGTGCCGGTCTAGCGCCGTGGCGCTCGGCAGGCATGCGTAGGAGTACCCCTGATCGAGCTGGAACTCGAGGATGACGTCAGGCGCGTACTCGAGCCAGGGGCCGTGGTACAGCTCTTCCCGGCGCCAGGCCCGGCGCACAATCGACCCACCGTGTTCCGGATCCCTGAGTGCCTGCGCGGCGGCACAGACCTCTTCACGCACGCGGTGGTAGTCCGCCGGCGCAACGGTCCCCTGCGGCTCCCGACCCTTCACGTTGAGCCACACGCTGGGAAAGTAATTCAGTTCTTCCGAGAAGGCCCGCGTCCCCGCCCAGTCGATTCCAGCGAAGCGAGCCCGAGACTCCAACCAGCTGGCCCACCGGCCTCCACGCAATCGAAACATCCTTGCCTGCATCGCCGCGGGCAGAGCGCGCAGGGCCAGTTGCTTGAGACCACGACTGCGCTGTGACTTTGACGGCTTGTGGTTCATCCGCAGCAGGCCTTGCTCTCCCAACCAACGATTCAGGTAGACCGCTTTTTTCCCAGCTCCACCGAAGCCGTGGTCTGAAGCCACAAGCACTGTCGCAGTCGGTGCCGCGCCGGTCAAAGTTCCGATCGCGGCGTCGAGTGCTTCATACACGCGTCGTATTGCGGTGCTGAATTCCTGCGCCGCTTCTGGCTCAAACAACGGAGAATCCGCGTCGTGAAACTTCCAGAAGTGGTGCGCCACCGTGTCCGACTCCCCGAACAGCAGAACAAAACAATCCCATTCTTCCCGCGCCAGCAATGCCTGAGCCAGTCGCGTCTTCGTTTCGATGCCGCGCAGCAATCGTTCGAGCGCCGTATGGTACCAGCGCCGGTTCACACGAAACTCCTGGAAGTCCGCAAACGGGAACCCTCCCAATTCCATAACCAACGGCACCAGCGTCTGCGGCCTGACAAAGGAGGCATCCGCGCGGGTGGTCACCGGTGTGTCAAAGCCGCTGATCATGCACCCGTTCAGGTCCTCAGGAGGATAGGTACCAGGCACGCCGAGCACGCATACCCGCCGTCCGGCATCACTCAGTAGCCTCCAAACCGTTGGCGCCTTGCGAAAGCTCGCGTTAACAAACTGCACGGCATAGGTGCCTAGCTGCCGCCGTGTAAAATCGAAGATGCCGTGCTTACCCGGGTTGACACCGGTCATGAATGTCGACCAACTCGGAAGCGTTGCCGGCGGCATCGTCGACGCCAACGGACCCCACAAGCCGTGACGGCGCAGCCGCCCAAGGTGAGGAAGCCGACCCTGTTCGATCCACGGATCCAAGAGATCCCAGGTGGCGCCGTCAAGACCGATGATCAGCAGCATCGTGAAGACTCGATAGACCACTCAGCGAGCGGCGGCCGCTAATTCGGGCACGCTCTTGCGCCAGCGACTGCAGCATCTCTTGCGTTCGTGCCGGCTCGGTGCCCGTCAGGTCGTGGTGCTCCTGCGGGTCCTCCGCAACGTTATACAGCTCGACAGGTCGAAGACCGCGTGGGTTTTCGGGATTGGCAGTAATGATTTTCCACGGGCCTAGCTGAAGGGCTGTCAGTACGTTGCCTTCCAGATCCTCCTCTGCAAATAGCGGCTCCGGCGTGACCGCCATCGGACCGAACAGGCCGCGTCCGGTGAAGTCCGGCGGGGAAGCGAGGCCCGCGGCCGCCAGTAAGGTGGGAGCGATATCGAGTGTGCGGGCTGCCCGTGACTCGACTTGGCCGGCACGCTCCTCATGCGCCCGCTTGACGATAAGGGGCACGCGCAGCTGTTCCGCGTAAAGTGTCGTTCCATGCCACCATCCGCCGTGATCCTGAAACTCCTCGCCATGATCAGCCGTCAGGGCGATGATGCTGTTGTCGTACAGATCTCGTGACTTCAGGAGTGCGAACAGCGTACCGAGGTGCTGGTCGAGGTACCCGACGTCTTCGCTGTAGAGCGCGCGCAGCTCGTTCTTCCGACTCGCTGGCGGGTCCGGGTTTACAACCCGGGCGACGCCACGCCCGTCATACGGTATTTCGAAATACGGATCGTGCGGGTCCATATAATGGACCAGCAGGAAAAAGGGGCTCGGTGGACGCCGCCGCAGCCAGTTAGACACGGCGTCGGTGACCACAGCCGCATCCTGGTAGTAATTGTAGAAATAGATCCGATCTCCAAAGAGTCGCTCGCGCACAACCCGCAGGCCCTTGTAAATTGCAAGCCGCGTCGCCGAATCCGTGGCCCAGAAGTAGAACGCAGGCGTCAGATACGTGTACTCGTCGAAGCCCTGTTGGAAGTTGAATATCGGGGCCACATTGATGTTGCTGACAAACCCAGCTGTCCAGTAACCTTGGGCACGCAAGGCCTCGGCTACCGTCGTCACCCGGTCCGGCAACGCGTCCATCTTATGCATTAGACCATGCACCGACGGATGAAGCGACGTCAGAATCGTGGCAATCGAAGGTCGTGTCCAAGTCGACTGCGCGTACGTGTTCTCAAAG
The DNA here is from genome assembly GCA_036382395.1 of Candidatus Binatia bacterium. Lineage (NCBI taxonomy): Bacteria > Candidatus Binatota > Binatia (SeqCode) > Binatia bacterium. Next base: position 25,572 of record DASVHW010000238.1, read on the forward strand.
CGCACTGCTTCACTGGCGAAACGGTCCAGGGCCGGGGTGGCCCCGGGGCCAGCACCATACGATCCGACCGCATCGGCGCGCAATGTATCGGCGATGATGAGGATGATGTTTGGAGCGCTGCTCGTCACGCCCCGACCGGCCCAGCCTGTTGCTGTCTCCGGGGCGTGGGGGGAAGCCAGCGCCGCGACAGCCACACTGCCCCCCAGACAGAATATCAACCCGATTGCAGCTATGAGTAGGCCGCCCCGATCCCGTTGCACTCGACGCCCTGCGCGCATCACGGCCAAAGCCAAGCCGCCAACCGAGACGAACAGCGCCAAATGGACAGCCAGTCCCGCGAAGGAGAACGTCACGAGGTCCTCGTGAAAAACCCGTTGAATGACTTGGTAGCGAGCGACGGCACCACCCAGCGCAAAGAGCGCCACCGCGCCGCACAACCCAAAGGCATTGTGGCGTGTGCGCTCCAGAGCGACGACCGCCGCAATACTGGTGCAGCCTATGGCCAGCAACATCCCCAATGCGCCGTAGCTGACCACCGCGTAGGGAAACAACCAGTATTCTTCGGCTGGCCCGGCAGTCGCCGTGAGCAATCCGGCTTCCGCCAGCCCTACCACGGCACCGGCCCAAGCCCCGCCGAGTATGCCAGCAAGGAGTGTTCTCATGATATGATACGTTTCGACTCAACCAGCGTAAACGGGTGTCGCGAGTCAGGGATATAGCTCCGCCCTTCCGTGACCTCGCTCATCCCGTCACATAATCTCCAGCCTGCCAAAAAGCTGCAGGCGCATCTTCGCCCCGAACGCGCAGCGCTACGCCGATGCGCGTTCAATAATGTGCAGCGGCACCTCGACCCGCGTCTGGCGCCGTAGCAATTCCATCAACACCCGCACGCGGCCCCGGCCGCAGCCAGGGTTCTCAATGATTCCGATCAACCCTTCAAACGGACCGTGCTTGATACGCACCACGTCGCCCTGCTTAAAAACCGGTGCGGCGTAGAGGATGCCTTCCCGCCCAATCCGCGCGTGCAAGAACTCAATCACCTTATCATCCAACGCGCAGGGCAAGGCCCCGAACCCGATGAACCGGCGCACCCCGGGGGTCCACGCCACGTCAAAATACTGCTCATAGAGATCAATGCGCACAAAGAGATATCCCGGAAACAACGGGGCGACGGCCGACTTGAGCCCCAACCGCAGGGATTCCACTATCCGGGGCAGAAAGGTATCCACGCCGCGCCGCACGAGTTGGTCTTGCGCGAACTGTTCGCGGCGCGCCTTCGTGCTGATCACAAACCACTGTGGATTCACTGGCACGACCTCACCTGCCTCGCTCAATCCCCAAGCTGCGCAATCCGCGTATCGTCGCGAAACAGCTTCTGCACCTGTCTCCCGACCCCGGCGATCTCTTCGCGATCCGTGTAGCCGGAAAGCACGACCCGGAACACCGGCTTCTCAAATCCCATGCTCCCCCCTGAGACATGCGCCTCAAAGCCACGGCTGTGTAGCGCGTTTTGAACCGCCGCTGCCCGGAAAGCATGAGGCGTCGACAACACGAGCAGGGCGTAATGGCCGGATCCGTCGCGGAAGATCGGAAAACCGTCTCCCAGTTCCGGCAAGTGGATCGTCTGACCGACGGTAATCAGGTTGATGTCCCTCAGCTCAGGGTTTGCGAGCTTCAGCAGGTCCAAGACCGTGTAGCTCGCCTGCCCATACTTGCGACGCGCGATACCCGACACCGAGTCGCCGCTGCGCACAACCACATGTGTCAGCGGCATGCCCTCCAAGCGTGGCTGGCGGCCGACGTCCACCACGCCACCCGAACCGGCAGGATCTTCCCGTTCGGCCTCCTTCATTTCCATGGGCACGGATTCGCGCTGCGTCCGGTTGAGCGCAGTCGCCTCTCCCTTCGGCAGCGGCTCGCTCAGTTTCCCAGTCGAGTGCGCCTGCTCATCCTTTGGCGGATTCAGCGCCACTGGCACCGCTTCCGGCGCCGATACTGGCCGTTCTGACGCGACGTTTGGATGCTCCACCTGCGGACCACCGAGTACAACTTCCTGACTTGCCCGCGCGCCATGAACGCTCGCCTCTCCATCGCTCTTCTGCGCGGCATCGGAACCGGGAACAGGCGGAACAATCGGGGCACTCCTGCCCTCGCTGGCGCGATCGTCTGGGGTACCCACATCGCCCGCCGTCACCGGTTCTTGAGCGGCGATCGCCTTGGCGGGCGGCGGCGGCGAAACTCGATTGGCCCGGTCATCGGAAACGGGGGCGGTGTTACCGAAGCTCTCGGCTGGTCGGGCCGCGGGGGCTTCGACCCCCGTACCCTCGGGCTGCGAGCCCGGCCGGATGACCTCCAGTCTCGGCCGCACAAGCTCCGTCGATACATTCTCTTCTGCTGGCCTGAGCAGCATGGTTCGGCCAACCGAAAGTAAGCCGACGGCAACCGCTACGATGAGGACACTTATGACGGCCAAGCGAGGCCGCCAGCGGCTTTGTGAGGCGGCGGACGCCACAGGCGACACTGACGGCGCCGAGGAAGTGTGAACCGGACGCTGCTCCTCCGCCAATGGCTCGTTGGACAGCAGATCAGCAGCCGCTTCGGTGATGATCTCCGCCCCAATCCGCTTCTTGCCAAGCGCATAGCCGATCACCAACGCATTGTCGCAAGCGACGTTGACCAAACGAGGAATGCCGCGCGAGAAATGGTAAATCTGCTCCTCGGCTTCATGCGAGAACAGCTTGAGGTCCGGACAGCCAGCTGCCTGCAAGCGATACTGGAGGTATTCCGTTATCTCATCCCTCGACAGCGGCAGCAGCCTGCTATTGATTCCGATCCGCTGTCGGAGTTGCCGAAGAACCGGGTTACTCAGCTTCTGCCCGAGTTCCGGCTGTCCGGAGAGGACAATCTGCAATATCTTCTCCTTCGCGGTCTCGAGATTCGACAGCAAGCGGAGGTCCTCCAGCACCGAAAACTCCAGGTCTTGCGCCTCATCAATCAGCAGCGCCACGTTGACCCCAGCCCGCAATTCATCGAGGAGGAAGGCGTTGAGTCGCTGCAGCATGTAGAGTTTTTTCCCGTTGTGAACAGGGAGGTCGAATTCGGCGAAGATGTACTCGAGGATTTCCTCGAAAGTCACATTGGTATTGAAGATGAAGACCGACTTGGTCTTCGCGTCGAGATCCTCGAGCAGTTTGTTCAACAGAGTCGTCTTGCCCGTTCCGGCTTCGCCGATCAGGGTGATGAAGCCCTTGCGTTGCGTGATCCCGTAATTGAGCGACGCCAGCGCCTCGCGGTATCTGGCGTTGAGGTACAGAAACTTCGGATCGGGCGTAACGTTGAAGGGGCGTTCGGTCAACTGATAGAAGTCACAGTACATTGGACGCCTCATCCTCTAAGGGCAACCACCGTGCCACGCACGGGTCGACCCCCAGGCCCACCCAATGTCGTCCCCCCACTTGCATCAGCGCCAGATCAGACGATGAGAAGCGCCGCAAACTCGCAGCAGCGCCAGTCGGATTCCAAACGGACCTCATCATTCGTTCCCGGACGATATGCGCGGGCCGCCGCGGCGAAGCTCGCTGGGGCGCAATCCGTGGAGGTGGATCTTGCGGTGCAAAGTGGCCTGGTCGATCACGGCATGTCGCGCCGCCGGAGCAATGCTGCCGTGGTATTGCTTCAAGACCCGGGCGAGGTACAGTTGCTCCGCCTTCTTGAGAAACTGCCGCAGCGACAACTGGTAATCAGCAAGCTCCGCGGCACCGGAGACTTTCTGTTCCTGACCAGGCACGTCGACCTCGCGTATCGTATCGCCCTTTGCACGAAGGACGGCGCGTTCCATTACGTTGAGCAGCTCACGTATGTTGCCGGGCCAGCCGTACCCCATAAGCAACGCCAGGGATCGCTCCGAAACGCGGTTGATACCCTTTTCACGTGCCATGGCGTTGCTGCGAAGGAAGTCCGCGACAAGCAGGGGCACGTCGGCAGCGCGCTGCCGCAAGGGTGGCAGTTTAACCGGAACGACGTTGATCCGGTAGTAAAAATCCTCTCGCATGTGCCCCGCCGCCACCGCTTCACTGAGGTCTCTGTTCGTCGCTACGACCACGCGCATGTCAACGCTCACCCGGCGGTTGCTGCCCAGTCGCTCGATGGCCCGCTCTTCAAGAACCCGCAACAACTTCGCTTGCATCGTCAAGGGGATGCTCTCGACCTCATCCAGGAAAAGCGTGCCCCCATTCGACAATTCGATCTTGCCGACGTGGTCCTGCATCGCCCCGGTAAAGGCGCCGCGTTCGTAGCCGAAAAGCTCGCTTTCCAGCAGTGATTCAGGGACGGCGGCGCAATTGATGGCGACGAACCGTCCCGCCTTGCGCTTCCCCTGGAAATGTATCGCCCGCGCCACCAATTCCTTGCCGGTCCCGGATTCGCCCGAAATCACGACCGTCACATCGCTATGCGCCAGCGTCTCGATCGTGGAAAACACCTCCATCATCACCGGATCGCGGCTGACCATGTTCGCAAAGGTGTAACGATCCGACAGCTGCTTACGTAGATACTCGATTTCATCCAGCAGCCGCCGTCGTTCGAGAACTTTCTGCGTGGCGAGCAGGATGTCGTCGGGCTCAAACGGCTTGGTGATATAGTCGCAGGCACCGCAGCGCATGGCCTCGACTGCCCCCTTGATGGTACCGTAACCGGTAATCATGATGACATCGACCGACGGCCAGCGCTCGCGAATCTCGCTGATCAGCGTGATACCATCGCTTCCAGGCATTTTCATATCGACCATCGCCAGGGTGAAATCCGAGGCGCTGAGCTTCTCTAGAGCTTCCTGCACGTTCGCTGCCGACTCGACGGCGTACGCATGAGTCACGTACAGCCCTTCGAGCTGCCGCCGGATTAGTGGATCGTCGTCCACAACGAGGATGCGCACCGGGCCCGCAGCCAATGGCGTTAGAATTGGAGCGGTAGCGCTATCTCCCACGACGTTTCCCCCGAGGTTTGTGGATGTTGTTGCAAGGTCCCACCGTGCGTCTCAAGGATCTTTTGTGCCACCGCCCACTGCATCTCCGCCTGCGACAGACGTCTTGAATCGAATGGCGCCCGCACACCCACCACGCGAAGGACCAAGGAGCGGCCCGATCTTCCCTTGGAAGCCGTGAGTTGGATGCGCTCGTTAGGCTCCGGGTTCTCCCCAGCCAGTTGTTTTGCCAACAGACCAAAGGCCCTTGCCACCTGTCCAGCGTCGACCAACAACTCCCCGTCGAGCCCCTTTCCCTCAATTTCCACGGCGCAGTCAGCCATGGCGCCAATTTGCCGCGCCAGGCTTTCAGCGACGTCGGCGCTAGCGACACGTTGCAGCGTCAAGGAGAGCGGCGAGAAGTAGTCCATCACCAATTGCAGGAAATCTTCCAGTTGACCGATGCTGCTTCCAAGGTGATCGGCTCCCGTCGCATCACTGCGGCGCAGCAGTTCGATAAGGTGGTAAATTCGCTGGAACAAATTCCCAAAAGTATGGCCGGCGTGCTCCACCACGGCAGGGTGGACGGAAATGAGGCACTCCTCGGCCCGCCCGCCATCGCGCTTCTTCTGATCGAGGGCGACGGTCCCTCGTAACGCACCGCCCACGTCGCTACCCCGCAACGCCTTGTATACCGAGCACAAAACCTCTCACGAGCCACCTATCGCTGGCACCATTACCCATTCCTCGCCACTAGCCTTTCGCTTGTACGCAGCAGTTGCTACTGACCTATTTCATGACGGTTACCACGCCCTGTTAAACTTTTTCAAGCGAATTCTGCGGCTTTCGAGCTCAAGGTCGCGGCCGCAGTGTGTACCAAATTCAGCAGATGCCAACTTCAGCATTGACTTCTCGACAGAAAAATGAGCAGGTTCAAAAGTCTGTTCTAGCCAGTCGCCGCTTTGGGGGCGAGGGGAGGGGAAGGAGGCTGCTGATTGGAGCGCCCGTGCCTGTGGGTAATCAATAATTCTCCGTCCATTCAGGAGACGATTTCGATCGTACTCGGGGAGGACTACCGCGTACGCGCCCTCAGCTGTGAAGAGTATGTGCGCGACCCGTCCAAGGTTCGAGAAGCGGACCTATTGGTGCTGGAAGCGGATGCCCTCCCGCAGAAGTCAGTCACGCTCCTCCCGCCCGACACCCCCGTACTCTGGCTACTCGGTCCCGGCAGTTCCCTGTCTACGTTTCCCGACCGAGCGGCGGCCCTGCCCTATCCTTTCCGGCCTGACGATTTGCGCGCCCGGACGCAGGCGTTGCTGGCACACCGGGCGCAGGTCCCCTCGACGTCGGGGGCTCGATCCAACATCGAGTACCCTGTACTGCCAAAGGAAGCCCTGCTGCTCGCTCATCGAGCAGCAGGGACAAGCTTCCCAGTCTTGATTTGCGGGGAGCCTGGGACGGGGAAGGCACGACTAGCTCGCGCCATCCACTCGCTCGGGCGCAGCGGCCAGTTTCTGATGCTGTCCGCCAGCAGCTGCACTGCCGCAGCGCTCCAGCAAGTCGGCAGCGTCACCCCTGGAAACCTGACGGTGTTCATCGACGAAATCAGCAGCGTGACTGCAGAAGGAACACAGCTCCTGTTCGAGTTGATTGACTGTGGCGGCTTATCCTCAAACGCTGGCTGGCATGCCGTGCGTCTGATCTGCGCAACGGCGCAGAGCTTCGAAGGTCTCGCGCGAATGCCCGGCTTTAGCCAAGAACTGCTTTACCGTATCAGCGTGTTTCCGATCACCCTCCCCCCCCTACGGGAACGGACGTCGGATATTCCCACGCTGGCGGAACATATCGCCACGGAACTGGCCCGAGGGCAGTCCATTGAGCCCGTGACCTTCACTCAACGCGCCATAGAACGGCTGGTGCGCTACCTGTGGTTCGGAAATTTAGCGGAGTTCGAAACGGTGTTGACCCGTTCGGTGGTACTCGCTCAACGCCCAACCATCGATGCGGCGGATCTGTTGTTCGGATACGGACGGATTGTGCCCCGCCCAGACGAGGAACCTGCAGCGGCGAAGGAAGTTGCTCCCGAGGCGGCCACGAGTGGCGCCGTCGACCTGATCATCAACGAGCTGGCTCACGAGTTCAAGAACCCAATGGTGACGATCAAGACAGTGGCACAACACCTGGAGCGACTGCTAGCGGACGAAACTGGACGCGAGCAAGTCGCCCGACTCACGGGCGAGGCGGTCGACCGCATGGACCGGGCGTTGGAGAATCTCCTGCAATTCACGCGATTCCGGGTGCCGGCCCCTGGCGATGTGGCCCTGAACGCCATCCTCTCTCCCTGCCTGACCGAACTCGCTCCCGCCCTCGCGGAGCGGCGCCTGTTGCTGAACTACCGGCCTGCGGACTCAGTGGCCATTTTCGTCGACGCCGCACAGATTGGATATGCCTTTGATAACCTCTTGCGAGTCATTACCCGCGAGCTGCCAGAGGGACAAACGCTTTCCGTGCGCCCCTTAGAAGGAACGGCGGGAGTGACTTTCGAGTTTGGCGGCGCGCGCAACCTCATTGCAGGCAAGCTTGCACAACTCCTCGACCACGCTCCAGCGGATGCAGCATCGTTGCTGCCTTTGGGCCTAGTATTCGCCAAGACGCTCATCGAACGGAACGGAGGCCGCATCCAACTAGATAACCTCCGCGACGTCACCGCGATAAGCGTTTGGCTCCCGAGCCGAGAGGAGATCGCACCGAGAAATGGTAAAACGGCGAGTCTTAATAATTGACGACGAACCTGGCGTCCGCGAATCCCTCCGAATGGTGCTTAAAGAGCGCTTTGAGCCGTTCGCCGTCGCCTCGGGCCAAGACGGGCTTGATCTGCTTAGCAGCCAGCCCGTCGACGTTGTGCTCTTGGACATTCTCATGCCGGGACTGGATGGTCTGGAGGTTCTCGAGCGGATCAAGGAACTGAACCTGCCGGCGCAAGTCGTGATGTTGACCGCCACCAAGACCGTCAAGACCGCGGTAACCGCGATGAAGTTGGGCGCTTTCGACTACGTGACCAAGCCGTTTGACGTTGATGAGTTGCTGCTCATCGTTGATCGGGCGGTCGAGTCAGCGGCGCTGGCACGAGAAGTGGACGCGCTCCGCTCCGAGGTGGGGTTGCGATACAGCTTCGAGAGCATCGTTGGCAATTCCCCGAAACTACAGGCCGTCCTCAAGTCCGTTTCCATGGTGGCACCACTGAAAACCACCGTGCTCATCACCGGGGAGAGTGGTACCGGCAAAGAGCTGATTGCAAAGGCGCTGCACTACCACAGCCCGCGGGCTCACAAGCCCATGATAACGATCAATTGCGCCGCCATTCCGGAAAACCTCTTGGAGAGCGAGCTATTCGGACACGAGCGCGGGGCCTTCACCGATGCCTACGTCAAGAAGGTTGGACAGTTCGAGCTGGCCGATCAAAGCACGTTGTTCTTGGACGAAATTGGCGAGATGAATCCAGCGACTCAGGCCAAGATCCTGCGGGTCCTCGAACAGTCCGAATTCACCCGCATCGGAGGCACTCAGCCCACCCAGGTCGATGTCCGCGTGATCGCGGCGACCAACCGCGATCTGCACCAGGGAATGCGTGATGGTAACTTCCGTCCGGATCTCTACTACCGCTTGAACGTCGTCTCGGTCCACCTCCCCTCCTTGCGCGAGCGACGCGAGGATCTCGTTCCGCTGGTCCATCACTTCCTCACAACAAAATCACAGGGGCTTGGTTTGCCAGAAAAATCCTTCACTGCCGAGTCGCTTGACCTCCTGATGCAATACTCCTGGCCGGGCAACGTCCGAGAACTAGAGAATCTTATCGAACGAGCGATGGTTCTGTCGCAGGGCCTCACCATGACCGCCGACGACCTGCCGCAGTATCTTCGGAACGGGAATGGCCATGAACACCCGGTTCAGCAAAGCGTTCTCCGCGGCGAGACCAGGCTGGCCGAAGCCGTTGATCAATTTGAACAGGAATTGATCCGCAACGCCTTGACGCAAGCACAGAACAATCAAACCCGCGCCGCCGAGATCCTCGGCACCACCCGGCGCATTCTGAAGTATAAAATGGATAAGCTCCGCATCGTCGCTCTGGAGTAGCCTCCCGACTTTGGTGGCAATTCCCCGCCGAGGCGTCCATATTTGTACGCCTCGATCTCACTTCAAACCCACAGTGGTGACCGCCCCGCAAATCTTTCCGAACCCAGAATGCGCTTTAAAACCTAGGCTCTAGGCTTCGGAGCTAGAACACCACTTCACCTTGCAGTCTGGTTGGCACTTCCCGTGCTACCTGCTGAGCCGCACCGATCTGGCACATGCTGCTCCGCGAGGTAAAGTTCTATGGGTGAAGAAAGAGCATCCCTTCTGATCGTCGATGACGAGCGGGGCCCGGCCGAGTCCCTGCGTATGATTTTCAAGCCATCGTATGATGTCTTCACGGCGAGTGGCGGCCAGCAGGCGCTCGATATTCTGCATTCGACGCCGATCGACGTTGTGACCTTGGACCTCCGCATGCCGGCAATGTCCGGAGTCGAGGTCATGGAGCGGATCAAGGAATTCGATCCCGACGTCGAGGTCATCGTGGTGACCGGCTACAGTTCGCTCGACTCCGCGATCCGAGGACTTCGACACGGAGTATTCGACTACATCTCAAAACCATTCGACGTACCGCAAATCTCCGATCTCGTGCGCCGGGCGTTGGCACGCCGGCGTGCCAACCTGCGTGCCCGCCGTGCCAAAGAAGACTTTCTGGCAAATCTGTCACACGAGTTGCGCACCCCGCTGAGTGCCATCATTGGCTACAGCTCCATTCTGACCGAGGAACTGGAGAGGGTAGTCGACCCGGATCAACGCGCCGCACTCGACCGGATCCAGGCCAACTCTTACGACCTCCTCAACCTCGTCGAGGGCGTACTCCTGCTGAACGCCCTCGATGCCGGTGAAATCACCCTCAACATCGAAGCCTTCGACGTCGGCGATATGGCCAGGCGCGCTATCGAAAAATTTCAGGCGTCGGCGAATGAGAAAAGATTGTCGATGCATCTGGAAAACGACGCCACGGACTTCATGACTGTTACCGACGAGGGAAAGCTTGAACGGATCGTGTGCGCCCTGCTCGACAACGCCGTCAAGTTCACCCAGGCCGGCACGGTTTCGGTCGCCATCCGCCGTGCAACGCAACCTGCCGCACTCGAAATTGAGATCGCTGACACCGGACTCGGCATGGAGCACGAGACAATCGCCCAAGCCCTCGAAGGGCTCACCCAGGGAGACTCCTCTCCGCGGCGGCGCTTTCGGGGTCTCGGGTTGGGCCTGCGGATGGCAACTCGCTTGATCGACCTCTTGGGCGGGAGCCTACAGATCCGCAGCGAGCTGGGACACGGCACGCACGTCACTATCACGATCCCTTCGCGCCAGAACGCGTTGAGCCGGTCCCTCCACTGATGAGCTTCTGGGACAACACACTCTTGGTCGGTTGCCGTGACTGCGGGGTACTGGTACTGCACCCAGCAACGTGCCACACAACCACCCCACCGGATGAGGCATCAGAAGAATTCATCGCCGCCTTCTGGAGGTTCGTTGCCGACCATCAATCACACGCGATCACATGGCTGCAACGACACGGCACCGAGGTCGCTTCCGACCGCGCCCTGTGGGATCCGATGGCGACGATTACTTTCGAAGCGACAGACGGGCATCAGGTATATCTCGTGAATGGAGGTCGGGCCGCAGTCGAAGAGCCGCGCATTTACCGCTTCGCCCCCGGCACGCTCGACGTGACCAATTCGGAAATCCTCATCGACGACCGCGACCTGCGGCGGGGCCTGGACGTGACCTTCTACCCTCACGCGCTCCGCCTGACGAAACTGGACCGCTTCGTTTCGGTGGTCCGCGACGTCGTCAGCCATCTCAACCCGGACGCGCTGACCGTTGCCTTCGATGATGCCGAGGACCCCGCCGTCAGCGTCGCACGCATGCCCGACGAGACCTATCAGGAACTCCTGGCACGTTGCGCCGAAATCTTCGACCCGTCGGAGTTCGACACCCTGACCAAGTTCCTCCAGAGCAACCGCTATGAAGACGGGCTGCTGGCTTTGCGCGTGCGCCGCGAGTACAGAGCATTGCCCGCATAGCGGCCCCGCCCAACTTCTCGCCTCAGCGTAGCTTGACTGACGGGAAGCCCTCTACTACAGAACTAGTGTTTGTGGTAGCTACGCCTCATGTCGAGCATCGTCGATGCCGCTGCGGTTCCGGGCCGCCTATGCCATACCCGTGCCGTGGTACGTGCCCCGCTCGAGCGGGCTTTGGACGGCCTGGCCATCAACGATGCCGATGCGCACGCATTGATCGCGGCCGACGCTCCCGATGAACTCAGCGCCATCCTCGCGGTCGCGGGACACGTGCGTACGCGCACGAAGGGAACCGTCGTCACCTATTCCCCCAAGGTATTTCTACCGGTCACCAACCTCTGCCGCGATCGGTGCTCGTACTGCACGTTCCGCAGCGATCCCGGCGACGCGCATGCGTGGACGATGCGCCCGGAGGAAATCCGCACCGACTGCCGCGCCGGACGTCTTCTCGGCTGCATCGAGGCGCTCATGTGCCTCGGAGACAAGCCGGAACTGGCGTTTCGTTCGTACCGCGCCACATTGCACGGGCTCGGACACACCAGTACTATCGGCTACGTGCATCAGGCCTGCGAGATCGCCTTGGAGGAGGGCTTGCTGCCTCACACCAACGCCGGGGTGATGAGTCGCGAGGAGATGGCTGCGCTCAAGCCCGTCAATGTCAGTATGGGGCTGATGTTGGAGAATGTCAGCCCGCGGCTGCGATGCAAGGGTGAAGCACACTACTATGCGCCGGACAAGGATCCGGAACGGCGCCTGAAGATGTTGCAGGAAGCCGGCGATCTCGGCATTCCCTTCACCACGGGCATCCTGCTGGGCATCGGTGAAACCCGCGCCGAGCGCGTCGCCAGTCTCGCCGCCATCCGTGACTTGGATCGGACCTACGGGCACATCCAAGAAGTGATCATCCAGAACTTCCGCGCCAAGCCCACAACGGTGATGGCGGCGCACCCGGAACCCGAAACCGTCGACATCGCCCTGACCATCGCCGTCGCACGACTGATGCTGCCTGACATGAACATTCAGGCCCCCCCTAACCTCAGCCCATACGATCACCGCTTGTTTCTCGCCGCGGGCATCAACGACTGGGGTGGCATCTCCCCACTGACCCCTGACTACGTGAACCCCGAGGCACCCTGGCCACACATCACCACGCTCGCGGAGACCTGCCGTACCGAGGGCTTTCTGCTGCGGCCACGCCTGCCGCTGTATGCGGAGTACCTCGACCGCCCAGGCTTCCTCGAACCTGCCTTGCGCCCTATCGTGGCACAGCGCGCCAACGAGAGAGGAGTACCGTCATGTTGATGAATCAACTCCGAGAGCTGGTGCACGACACACGACCGCTCGAAGCCGTCATTGCCGCCGCCCAGCCACGGATCGCCGGGATTCTGGAACGGTCCCTCGCGCGCATGGAACTCGACTTCGACGACGGCCTCGCGCTCCTCCATGCGCAGGGCCCCGACCTGCTCGCCCTGATTCGCACGGCTGATTTCGTACGGTCGGCAGACGTGGGTCCCGTCGTCACCTACATCGTCAACCGCAACATCAACTTCACCAACGTGTGTTTCGTCGGCTGCCAGTTCTGCGCCTTCGCGCGCCACCGGAAAGATACCGACGCGCGCACCGACGATACCGAACAGGTGTTGTCCAAAGTCCAGGAAGCCGTCGATCGCGGCGCCACCGAGATTTGCATGCAGGGGGGTATCAACCCCGAGATGGAGGCGTTTCAATACCGCGACTTGCTTCTGGCGATAAAGGCCCGCTTCCCCGCGATCCACATGCACGCTTTCTCGCCGATGGAAATCATGTACGGTGCGCGCCGCACCGGCATGAACTATCGCGACTACATCACCATGCTGAAAGATGCCGGGCTCGGAACCATTCCCGGCACGGCGGCCGAGATACTCGATGATCAGGTGCGCGAGGTCCTCAGCCACAAGAAGGTCGATGTCCGGACCTGGGTTGAAATCATCACGACGGCACACCGTGTCGGCGTGCCGACCACGGCCACCTTGATGTATGGGCATATCGAGAAACCGGAGCACATTGTCCGCCATGTCGAGCTGTTGCGTTCCATCCAGAAGGATACGGGTGGTTTCACCGAATTCGTGCCGCTCCGATTCATCCATACCTACACCGCGCTGTATCAGAGGGGTCTGGTCGACCCGCCGCCGAAAGGCGCGGTCGACATGCGCCTGTACGCTTTCGCACGCTTGATGCTGCGCGGAGCGATCGACAACTTGCAAACATCATGGGTAAAACTCGGAACCGAGCTCGCACAAATGAGCCTGAAGGCAGGCTGCAACGATTTCGGCGGCACGCTGATGGAAGAGCAGATCTCCAAGTCCGCTGGAGCGGATGCCGGCGAGTATCTGCCTGCCGAGAGCATCCGCACACTCATCGAGACGGCCGGACGCACGCCGGAGGAGCGCACGACAACGTATGGCAGGGTCTCCGCAAACACGGCGCACGGAACGAGTGACAGTGCTGGCTGGAGGGGTGGGCGCGGCGCGCTTCTTGCGGGGCCTCAGCTCGCTTCTTGATCCACGTAGCCTCACCGTCATCGTCAACACCGGGGACGATGAGAGCTTCTTTGGGCTCCACGTTTCGCCGGACATCGACACCGTGATCTACACGCTCGCCGGCGCCATCAACCCGCTACCCGGCTGGGGGATCAGGAATGACACCTTTTCCTGCCTGGGCGCCCTGAATCGCTTCTACGACGAGACCTGGTTCCAACTCGGTGATAGAGACTTGGCGACGCACATTTTTCGCACCGACGCGCTGCGCCGGGGAAAGACACTGACGGAGGCCACTGCCACGATAGCCAAGGCCTACGGCATCCGTGCCACCGTGATGCCGATGACCGATGCGCTCGTTCGTACCTTCGTCGACGTGGCCCACCGCGGCCCCCTGCCCTTCCAACGCTACCTCGTGCACGGAGGCGGACGTGGACAAGTGCAACGGATCACCTTGCGCGGCGCATCCCAAGCGCATCCCACCCGTGGTGCGCTGGCCGCGGTCCGGCGATCCACCTTCGTCATCATTCCGCCAAGCAATCCGCTTGTCAGCATCGGTCCGATCATCGCGCTGCGCGGGATGCGCCAAGCGTTACGCACCATGCGAGCCCGCGTAGCGGCGGTCAGCCCCATCATCGCTGGCGCCCCGGTCAAGGGACCGTTGCATCACATGCTGAAGGGTCTTGGATACGAGGTCTCTCCCGTAGGGGTGGCCCGGCTGTACCGTGGCCTTGCCGACGTGTTCGTCGTCGACCGGCGCGACGCCGCTCTCGCACCCCGCATTGCGGAGTTGGGGATGCGTCCGGTAATCACAGACACGCTCATGACCGGTACCCCCGCGTCGCGTCGTCTGGCCGCAACCGTATTGTCCGAACTCCGGCGATGACCATCTCCATCACGGCAATCAAGGGCATCCCCACCGTCAAACCTGGCGATGATCTCGCCGCCATGATCTTGGGAGCACTGGAGGCTGCCGGACTGAAGCTCCACACCGGCGATGTCATGGTAGTCTGCCAAAAGGTGGTGTCGAAGGCCGAGGGCAGAATCGTCCAGCTCAACCAGATCACACCGTCATCCTTCGCCAAGCAACTCGCTGCCGAAACGACGGACAAAGATCCACGCGTCGTCGAGGTGGTGCTGCGTGAGACCAAGCGCATCGTCAAAATGGACCGCGGCCACCTGATCACCGAAACTGGTCCCGGCTGGATATGCGCCAATGCCGGAGTCGACGAGTCGAACGGTCTCGGTCCGGAGAGCGTGGTCCTCCTGCCTGTGGACCCTGATGCCTCCGCCCGTCACTTGCGAGCCGCCTTCCGGGAACGCACGCGAGCTGATGTTGCAGTCGTAATCACCGACACCTTCGGCCGGCCCTGGCGAGAAGGGCTCGTCGATTTCGCCCTCGGCCTCGCCGGCATGGAGGCCCTGTTGGACTTGCGCGGCCAGCACGACCTCAACGGTCGCGAGTTGCACCACACGGTGATGGCCCAGGCCGACGCCTTGGCTGCCGGAGCCGGACTGGTGATGCGCAAAGGCGACGGGATCCCTGCGGCGCTGGTACGTGGTTACGACTTCATCCCGGCGGAAGGCGACGCCAAGCGCCTCATCCGCGCCCGCGAGTTCGACTTGTTTCGCTAGGTCTGGTTCCGGCTCGCGCGATGGCGACCCCACTTCCACTTCTCCTCGATACCGACGTCGGCACCGACGTTGACGACGCCATTGGCATCGGTTTCTTGCTCGCCTCGCCCGAAATCGATCTCCGGGCAATCACTACCGTGTCAGGCGACGTGTCCCTCCGCGGCAGAATCGCCAAGAAGCTCCTCACCCTGGCGCGCCGTTCGGCCGTGCCGGTGGCTGCCGGCATCCGCGACCCGATCTTGCGGCAGCGGCGTTTTCTCTGGCTGGGACATGAGGGGCAACGCATCGTCGCGCCCGAAGAGACCCTCCAACTCGCTCCGGCACACGCCGTGGACCTGCTCATTGAAACGCTGTTGCGGGAGCCGATGCAGGTGGCGGCGATCGGACCGCTCTCGAACCTCGCCGTCGCCATCATGAAAGAGCCCGCGGTCATCACCTCCATCCGGCACCTGACCATCATGGGTGGTTCTCTCGGACACCACCCGCAGGTTCCGTTACTCGAGTACAACCTCGCCAGCGATCCTGAGGCCGCGCTGGTCGTCCTGAACCTCGGTATTTCCACCACCCTGGTGCCGCTGGACGTCACGTGGAAAGTATTCTTCACCACCGGACACCTCGACCGCCTCCGCCGCGCAGGCTCGGCGTTCGTACAGACCCTGTGTGACGCAATTGAGGTGTGGGCGCCGATACAGCGCGCCTTCTCCGAATCGGCACCGACATTCCAGCGCGACGCCGTCGCCTTTCTGCACGATCCGCTCACGCTCGCCATTCTCGTCGACCGGTCCTTGGTGACCTTCGAGCGCCTCCGGCTCCGGCCTGCGATTGTCGATGGCATCTTCCGCCTGATCGAGGAACACTCCGCGCCCGAGTTCGAGGTCGCCGTGACGGTGGACGCCCCTCGATGTGTGGAGTTCCTGGTGCAGCGGCTGCTGCAGCTCCCATAAGTCGCGAGATTCTCCCTTTCACCGCGGGCGCCTGCGCCAACGTACTTCCCCCGGGCATCTTGAGCCCGCCGCTTCCCTGCTGTAAGAGCCTGCAGAGGGCAGATGATATGAGCCGCTACTTCGATGACTTCACCGTTGGCGAGGTGATCAAGCACTGGCCGGGGCGCACCATCCGCGATTTCGACGACACCTGGTTCACGCTCATGACCATGAACACCAACCCCATCCACTTCGACGACCACTATGCCAGCCAATCACAGCACGGGAAGTGCCTAGTCAACGGCATCCTGGTGTTCGCCATCGCCGTCGGCATGAGCGTCAAGGACATCAGCCAAAACGCCATCGCCAATTTGGAATACGAGAACATCCGCCACCTGGGGCCCACTTTCCATGGCGACACGATCTACGCCGAGACCGAGATCCTTGAAAAGGCGGAATCAAAGAGCAAGCCCGATCGTGGCGTCCTCTACGTCGAGACCCGCGCCTGGAATCAACACGATGCGCGCGTGCTGTCGCTGCGCCGCCGCGTCCTGATCCCCAAACGGGGACACTGATCATCTGCCGCGACCGTAGATCTGCCCGTTTTCCCAGCGGAGCTTAAATCGAGGGCAGCACAAACCCAAGCCCTGGTCACATTTCTCCCGTATCGACTCCTTTTGTAGCTGAAGTCGGCGGATACCGCACTGGTATGCGCGTTGCTGAGGCGTGCTCGGAACAACTTGTGAACTTCCGCCGAATAGGTTTCCGGTGGAGAGACGAAAAGGAGGGAGAATCATGTGGGGGAAAAAGCTTGGCTGGTTGTTGACGGTGGCGCTCTCGCTGGGAATGCTACCGCAAATAGGGCGAGCGGACGAGCCGAAGACGCTCGAAGAGCGTGTGCAGGAAATCGAGCAGAAGGTTGACCAGTCGAATTTGGCGGCGACGTTGGGGGTAAGCATCCATGGCTTGGTGGCGGTCGACTATCTCTACAATATCAACCGGCCGGCGGGCGGCGCAATTCCGTTTTTGCGCTCGTTTGAAGACAAGAACAACAGCTTCGTGCTGAACCTCGCCAATCTGCACTTCGAGCGCGCTTCGAAGGATGGCCTCGGCTTCGTTTCCGATGTCGATTTCGGAGAGACCGCGAATGTCGTGAACAACAGCACCTATTTCGGCAAGGGCTTCGACGGCAACGGCAATCCGAATCTCGGCAACGGCACGAATTTCTTCGATGTCCGCCAGTTCTACCTCACGTACACCGTCCCCGTCGGCTCCGGCATCAAGCTGCAAGCCGGGCGCTTCGTCACGCTGCACGGCGCCGAAGTGATCAAGAGTTACAACAACCTCAACTACAACATCACCAACTCGCTCTTGTTCGGCTTCGCGATTCCGTTCACTCACACCGGCATCATGGGCTCGTACGCCTTCAACGACCAGCTCAGCATGAGTCTGGGCTTGGTCAACGGCTGGGACAACGTTGTCGACAACAACGACGGGAAGAGCGTGCACGGCATGTTCACCTACGCGCCGAGTCCCAAGTTCAGCATCGCCATCTCGGGCACCTACGGGCCGGAGCAATCGACGCACACGCCCACGAATCCAAACAACCTCGACCCGGGTACCCGCGATCCGCTGCCGTTCGTCGACTCCCACGGTAACCCCTTGGTCGTCCATGCCGCGCGGTCGAAGCGTCTCATGGTGACCACACTCATCACCGTGAAGCCGACGGACCAGCTCACGCTCATCCTCGACCACAACTACGGCAACGAGAGCGACGTCGTGCCACGCAACGGGATGCTCCACACCGCGCAGTGGCACGGCGCTGCCGGCTACATCATTTACGCCTTCACCGACAATCTGTCGGGAACGCTGCGTGCCGAGATCTTCGACGATATGGATGGCATGCGGACCTTGGCGGCCGGGGTCAACGGGTTCGGAGCTGGCGACCAAGCCAACTACTGGGAGTTCACCCCGACTGTCAGCTACAAGATTGTCGACGGGCTCTTCTGGCGTAACGAGTACCGCCATGACGAGTCGGATTCGAAGAAGGTCTTCCCGCTCAAGAGCGGTTTTGCCCGCGGGCAGGACACCCTGGCAACGGAACTGGTGTATACTTTCTAGTCCCACCCCGCCATCTGGGGCCACGCCACAAACCGACGACAACACGCAAAAAGGAAGAGGCCACCCGCACCACGGGCGGCCTCTTCCTTTTTGCGGAATTTCCTGTGGAACCAGCATCAGTGAGGTATTTTCTTCTGCCGCATTTTGCAGACGATTTTTCGGAATCGATGTGCTACAGGGGGTGCCCTGGGCGGAATGGAATCGTGCGACTGACCACAACCGTGATTCTCGCAGGGCTGGCCATCATCACAGTGGCAGCCGCAGGCTTTCGCTTGCCGGCTGTGAGCGACCACCGCGGCGCGGAAGAGCTGCTCCGTGCTGGTGCCCCCTTAGCTCGCCAAATCGGCATCAACGGCGCCCAGCGGATGATACCGACCTCGTTGGTGTTCGCCGCGAGCTTCGCCCAGCCGTTTTTCGAGCACCGATTGAGTTTAGGTGCGCGTCATCTTTTTCGGTTGATGCACGGCACTATTGCGAATCTGGCGAAATACCTGCGTGTGTGCGTAATGAAATGGAGGCGATGGGCTAGTAGCGCGTTGCTGTTCGTGCTCATCGCACCGCTGGCCGCGTTGCTCGATCGGAGGCTGGTGCAGACCTGGCGCGAGCACGGCTTCCGGGCATTGGGCGCTTCCTCGGCTCTCGCCATCGCTGTCTTCGTCCGCTTACTGGTTGACCACAACGCCTCCGCTGTCGGTAAGGGACTGCTCGCCTTAGCGATTGTCTACGGTGTCGTCTCAAACGACCTGATCCCCGACTACGTGTTGCCGCTAGGCATCGTCGATGACGTCATCGCGGTGATTGTTGCCTCTCGTATGTTCACGCGCCTCTGCCCTGACTGGGTCATTGAACGTCATGCGGTCAGGGCGACTCAGGCCTGGGAGTGGCTGCATCGTGCCGCCTACTGAAGCAGCGCCGCCCAGGAGATAAGCACAAGCCCATCGACTTGTGGGCCGGCACCGCTTCAGTTTGATCAGCTGTGGCAGTGGCACCGACGTCGCTCAAGCCTCTCCTCAGAAAAGGAGGGGCCGAACGCGATGGCACTGATCGCGCCCGGGGCGTTCTTGTGGACCACGTATCAGCTGCAGGCGGCGGCCACCGCGCCGGACGGCTCTTCGGTGGCGGGGGACATCTGCTTCGGTATCGCCGGGGGCTGGGCGGTGGTCAGCGCCCTGTATGTCACGGTAGCGAGCGTACGCAAAGGCCGCCCGCTCCTCGCCGCTCCCGCATTGCGGCAGGTCGCCTAGGGCGGCCGGCCGCAGGGATTGAGACGAACTTCCCTGACGCGTACGCTGCATGGCTGGTGGCCTGACGCCACCAGCCATGCTCTGTCATGCCAGAGATTGACTTCTCTCAGCTCACCGATGTGGGCTGTGGCCGCACCGGGAACGAGGACGCCGTCGGCTACTGGCCGCACGAAGACGGAATCGTCTTTGCCGTGGCGGATGGTCTCGGCGGGCACAACGCCGGTGAGGTCGCCAGCAGTCTCGCACTCGAGGTGCTGGCGCGCGAAATGGAGCGCGCCCCCGGCCATTGGTCGATGACCACGCGGCTCAGGCGCGCGATTCAGGAAGCCAATCTCGCAATTTACAACAAGGGCATCACCGTCCCCGAGCTGCGCCGCATGGGAACCACGCTGACCGTAACGGCCTTGGTCGCCGGAAACCTCACCGCCGCTCATGTGGGAGACTGCCGGCTGTATCTCTGGCGTGGGGGCACGCTCGCTCAGCTGACCAAGGACCACACTTGGGTCTGGGAGCAGGTACAGTACGGTGTCCTCTCGCCGGAGGAGGCGCGCACGCATCCGCGCCGGCACATCCTCAGCCGCTGCCTGGGCCACGACCTCATCGTCAGCATCGATACACTCACCCTGGACATTCAACCCGGGACATCCTCGTGCAGTGCAGCGACGGCATCCACGCCTTACTGCCGGAATCCGAGATCGTCGCCACGCTGCAAGGCTCGGCACCCGAAGCCGCTTGCCGAGCCTTGATCGAGCGCGGGCGCGCCGCCGGCGGCGATGACAATCTGAGCGTACAGGTCGCCGCCGTTCTCAACTGTCCGCCGTCCAACGCCCGTCGCTGGTGGCAGCTCGGAGGCTGAGGTTCTTTCCTCTCCCTCCGCGAGAGGATGAAGGTGAGGGGCTGTAGCCAGCGCTTCGACCTTTTGAGTTGCACGACCTCTTGAGTTGCTTGCCCCTTGCCCCTTCCGACCGCTAAGGTGCCCCCGCTATGGCTGATCTAGCTCCCGGCCAACGACTGGACCAGTATGAACTCCTCAGCATGATCGCACGCAGCGGAATGGCCACGATCTTTCACGCGCGTGACCTGGAGAATGGGCACGCCGTCGTCCTCAAGGTCCCTCACCTCCAGTATGAAAGCGACATCGTCTTTCACGAACGCTTTCTGCGCGAGGAAACAATCGGCCAACGCCTGGATCACCCGGCGATCATCAAGATGTTCACACCACGACAGAAGAGCCGGATGTACTTGGCCATGGAATATGTCGAGGGCGAACTGCTCAGCGGCCGCCTGCGGCGCGAAGGCCGGTTGCCGGTGGAGACCGCCGTGCAACTCGCCATCCAGACCGCCGATGCGCTGGTCTACCTGCACGACAACAACGTGGTGCACCGCGATCTCAAGCCCGAGAACATCATGATCCTGCCAAAAGGGGAGCCTCAAGCTCATGGACTTCGGCATCGCGCTCGACACCACCTTGCGCAAAGTGACCTGGTCGGGCCTGTCGCCGACGATGGGCACCCCGGACTACATGGCACCGGAACAGGTGAAGGGATTGCGCGGTGACGTCCGCACCGACATCTACAGCCTGGGCGCCATTCTGTACGAGATGCTGACCGGCGAGGTGGCCTTTTCCGGGGACAATGTGTACGCCGCCATGCGTTCGAAGTTGCGTGAAGATCCCACACCGCCACGCCGCCACGCCGCCTGCGCCCGGGAATTTCTCCGGCTCTCGAAGAAATCGTCCTGCACGCCCTGGAGCGTGACCCGCGCGACCCGGCTGCTGCCCGTAAATAGGGCAGTCCTTACCAAGCAGGCAGTATCTCGATTCATGGCAACTCAGTGCGTGAAATCCGGCAGTCAGAAGATCGGTGGCATCGGCATTGCTGCCGAGCCCGAGGTGAAGCACCACGCCAGTGGTCTAGCCGGTGACGGACGGGTCTTGCACTGGCTCAAATCCATCTGAGAGGAGCGGGAAAAGGATGAATGCCAAAGAAGTCATCAAGTTCATGAAGGATCACAAGGCGGTGGCGGTGGATTTCAAGTTCAACGATTTCCTCGGCATCTGGCAGCACTTCACCGTGCCGCCGAGCGAGATGGAGGAAGCCGTGTTCGAGGAAGGGCTGGGCTTTGAT
>DASVHW010000239.1 GCA_036382395.1 Candidatus Binatia bacterium
ACGCGCAACAACAATAAGAAAAGTGTGTGCCCAACTGATCAAGGACCGGCAGCCTAAAGAGTTGCCTCACTCTGAGATGAGCAGAGTCGAAAGGGGACTGCAAGTCATGGATGCGGTTCGACATCCACGATGGAATGCGCAGAGCAGTCTGAACTGTCCGGACAGGGCGCTGTCTCGCCCAAGCCGGGCTACCACAGGACCTACGATGAGGAATACGAAGCCCGTGTCTGAAGCCTCAATTCAAATCGTGAACCCTCAGCATGAGACAGCAGAGGGATTGGTGCGTGATCCGGATCGGCTGACTGAACCGGTCTGGGCATGTTGCAACAACGGCATGAGCGTTGACGTCTCACCATCCCAGTCAATGCGCAGAGCACCTTGGGGTAAAGCGGGTCATCTATGGGTCCATGGGTTGTTGATCGGAACGTCGGAACCCACGCACAGCCGCCGGTCGGTAGCGGATCGGCTAACCCTTCGAAGCCGGGTGATGGCGGTGCGTGGGGGCGGAGATCCCGTAGTAGTCCGAGGCCGGGAGAGCCGGCCACATGGCGAAGGGGATCAGGTGCCAGGTAGTTTTGCGGCGAAGGAGGAATGAGCGGTGGACACCGTTTATCAGGCTGACAAGGTCTGGCTTCTCGACACTCAACGCAAACTCTACACGTGGAGTCGGTCCACTCCTGATGATGCGTGGCGAGACATGTGGAACTGGGTTACCCAACCACAGAACCTTCGCCTTGCATGGAGACGTGTCGCGAGCAATCGCGGCGCGCGCTCGTCGGGTGTGGACAAAGTGACTGTCAAGCACATCGAGACGCGCATCGGCGTCGAGCGCTTCCTCACCATGACGCGGGCGACGCTGCTGGATGGCAGCTATCGCCCGCGCCCGGTGCGGCGCGTGATGATTCCGAAGCGTGGCAAGCCGGGCCTGTTCCGGCCGCTCGGTGTGCCGACGGTGCAGGATCGCGTGGTTCAAGCCGCGCTCCTGCAACTGCTGGAGCCGATCTTCGAGGCGGAGTTCCTGACCGTCTCGTATGGCTTCCGCCCGAAACGGGCCTGTCGCGATGCACTGGAGCATATCCGCAACGCGATCCGACCGACCGGGCAGAAGACCAAAACCGATTGGCCCCGTCCGCCCTATCAATGGGTCATTGAAGGGGACATCAAGGGATGCTTCGACAACATCGATCACCACCATGTCATGACGTGCCTGCGTCGGCGCGTTGCTGACAGGCGGGTGACACGATTGGTGCGGGCCTTCCTGAAAGCGGGCGTTCTGTCCGAGGGCGCTTTGGTGCGCACCAAGGCCGGAACTCCGCAGGGCGGCGTGCTCTCGCCACTGCTCGCCAACATCATGTTGGCGGGCATTGAGCGTCGGTACGCCAGATACGTCGCGCCTCGCATCACCCGCGACGGCAAGCCATATGCCCGTCCCGGGGATGCGCTGCGCAAGTTCCGCCACTATGAGCGCAAGGCGGGGCGCGTCGTGTTCTTGCCCATTCGATATGCCGACGATTTTGTGGTGCTCGTTAACGGGACCGAGGAACAGGCCCGTGCCGAAAAGGAAGGTCTTGCCGTCTTTCTGCGGGAGCAGATGAAGTTGACGCTCGCCCCAGAAAAGACGCACGTCACCGCGCTCACCGAGGGCTTTGAGTTCCTCGGCCATCGTGTCCGGCTGCGATGGGATGACAGGTGGGGCTACTGGCCCCGCATCGAAATCCCCAAGGCCCGGGTCAAGGACTTCCACCACCGCATCAAGCAGTTCACGACGAGGGGGCGTTCGCGTCTCTCCTTCCAGGAGGTCATCGACGCTCTCAATCCGGTCTTGCTCGGTTGGGGACGCTTCTACCAGCACTGCTACGGAGCCAAGCAGGTGTTCACCCGCATCGATCATTATGTGTGGGACCGCCCGCGGCGCTGGCTGCGCAAGAAGTATCCCAAGACGCCTCGCCTCGTGATCCGTCGCCGGTACTGGCGGCGGCTCCCGGGCCGCGCCCGGTATCGATGGGTTGATCAACGCCCCGTCGCCATCGTCGCCGACCTGAAGGTGGGCCGTCACGACCTGCTCAAGATGCGGATGCCCGACTACGCGTATCCGGCACGGGAGAGCCCGGTGCATAACGAAAGGTGCACGCCGGGTTCGGGAACGGGGGCTGGGGAAACCGGCGGGGGAAACCCCGACAGCGGCGCCTCGCCCCACGTTCGCTGCGG
>DASVHW010000240.1 GCA_036382395.1 Candidatus Binatia bacterium
ACGCGGGTTGGTTATCGTAGCAACGAGCAAGATCACCCAGCGCGGGACCGAGACGTGGCTTGTTCCGTCTCAATCGCTCAATGGCAAATACGCCGTCACCGTCACTACCGAGGGCAAGGAATGCACCTGCCCCGATTTCGAACTCCGAAGACAACCATGCAAACACATTTTCGCCGTGCAGTACGTCCTCTTTCGCGAACACGTAACTGAGACCAAGCCTGACGGCACAGTCCAGACCACCACAACCGAAGCCGCCAGCGTTCGCGTTACCTACGGGCAGCCGAACTGGCACGCTTACAATGCAGCACAGACCACGGAGAAGGATCACTTCTGCCGGTTGCTGCATGATCTCGTTGCCGACGTTCCGGCTCTCCCTCAGACCGGAGCGGGACGCCGACGCGCCCCACTTTCAGACACGTTGTTTGCTGCCGCCTACAAAGTCTATTCCGGGTTCAGCGCACGCCGATTCATGAGCGATCTGCGCGCCGCACGCGAGCAGGGGCTTGTCAGCCGAGCACCGGCCTACAACACGCTCTTTGATGTGATGCAGTTGGAAGAAGTCACGCCGATTCTCCACGAACTGATTACGGCAACGGCAAAGCCACTGGCCGCACTCGAAACGCAATTCGCGGTCGATTCGACCGGGCTTGGCACCGAATGCTTCTACCGGCACTACAGCGCCAAGTATGGCCATGAGCAAGTCAAGGCGGACTACCTGAAGCTGCACGCCAGCATCGGCACCAAGACCAACGTGATTGCTGCCGTATCGATTACCGACCGGGACGGGAGCGATTCGCCAGAGTTTAAGCCACTGGCCAAGAAGACGGCGCAAGACTTCAACATGGAAGAGATGAGCGCCGACAAGGCGTACAGCAGCTACGACAACCTGGAACTGATCGAAAGCCTTGGCGCAAAGCCGTTCGTCCCGTTCAAGTCGAACGCCACCGCAGTAGCGAAGTCGCACCGCCGGCCACAGTCGAAGACGTGGACTCGGCTCTATCACTACTTTCAATTGAACCGTGAGGACTTCCTCGAACACTATCATCGCCGCTCGAACGCAGAGACCACGTTCTCGATGCTCAAGCGCGTGATCGGCGATACGCTCCGCAGCAAGACGCCGGTGGCACAAACCAACGAAGCGCTGTTGATGGTGATCCGGGGGATTCTCGGGGTCAGGCACTGAAAATGGAATTTCCCGAAACCAATCGGCCTGAAAGGACTTGCGCACGCACGAAAGCATCACGGTCGGCGCGAGACCGCACCGGCAGCTCGCGTTTCTTGAAGGCGATCGCGAAGTTTTCGCCGATGCCGTAGTCGTCCGCGGGCAGCACGTCCGGGCGGCCGAGGCGGAACATGAGGAGCATCTCCAGGGTCCACCGGCCGATGCCGCGCACCTCGGTGAGGGGCTCGATGATCGCCTCGTCGTCCACGTGATGGATCTCGGCGGCCCCTTCGCGCGAGGTCAGGACCTCACCACGAAGCACCGCAGACCACGAAGCGAGAAAGCCGCAAGCCAAGAAATCTCTCTTTGACCCAAGTGACCAGCTGGACTACGCTGCGGCGCCCAGGTCGACTTCGATCCCCGCGAACCGAGCAATCGGGATCAACGTCTTGCGCTTGCCCTCCTCCTTCAGTTCGATCAATCCAAGGTCCCCGAGAAACCTGACGTCGGCGTAGACGTTCTTGAAGTCGCGCTTGAGGCTGCGCGCCAGCGCCGCGATCGACGGTGGTTTGAGGACCGGGATGCGGGCCAAGATCTCCAGGCGCGGCGCAGACAGCACTTTGCCCAGCACCTCCCAGCTCGCAACGGTGATCACCGCTCGCTTGGAAACGGATTTGCCCCCAAGTGCCTTCTTCCAGCGCGCGTGAGTCTGCGACAGCGGCTCGACCGCGATACGTACACGCTTGAGCTTCATGGCTCGAAACCTGCCTTTCTGACCAGCTCCCAGAAGTCCTTCAGGAGCTGGTCGTCGTCCGTGTAGTGGAAGGGCCGCTCCTCTTTGCCCAGATGCAAATGGGGTCCCTTGGGATTGTGGTTGTCGACGCCGATCAGCACCTCTCCGTGCGCAACCAAGAACAGGGAGAACTTGCGCCCAGCAAGATACTTCTCCGACCTTAGGACTTCCCACACTTTGAGTTCCACGACTCCCGCCGAGTTCAGCGACGGCGACCAGACCAGCCGTTTCTCATGAAAGACAAGTCTGGCCTTCATCTATGGTGAGACTACCATAGATCCAACGGCCAAGGCGAATCGCGTCGATGCGATCGGCGCCCAGCACGGGAGTCAGTCCTGGAAAGCAGCAATTAGCCGTGCCCCGATCCTGGCGACCTGGCGGTCGTCGCGCTGGTGCTGCGCCGCGGCCGGACGACGCTGGCCCACTTCATGCGCCGGCTGCTGACGGGCTAGAGCGTCAGCTTCAACCGGCGGCATCAGCCAGAGCAGCGTCGCGGAACATCTGTGGATAGTTTCCTCACTTCCGAACTGCGTCCCGCCAGACGACCACTCGGGTTTCGCCATGCGGGCTCGAAGTGCTTTGGAATGTCCTACCAGAGGTGGAACTTCGGTGAGAAGCCGAACAGCACGCCGTACTGGTCTCCGCCGGCGAGCCAGCCATAGAGGCCGGTGACCGACAACTCGAGATCATCGCTCGGCCGCCACGCGATTCCGGCGCTGGTCGTGAGCTGGTTCGGATCCGGAGACACGTACGCAACCGCGCCTATCTCGCCGAGTAAAGCCCAATGCCCCGCTGCATCCAGCGGGTGGTCGATGTCGATGCCGAATTCGGCAGCGCTCGGACCCGGTGCGTCGTCGGCCGCCGGATCGCGCCGGCCTCCGAGGTTGAGAATGAACGCGGTCTGACGATATCGGCACCCCAACAGCAGCAAACCCTCGATTCCCACGCCATGCGCTCCCCGCGCCAGCGGCAGCTTCGGCCCGACCTGAAGGCCGGCCGCCCACGCGACGTCGGCTCCGCTTTCGGCAAAGTCCGCCAGCCCGAGTTTGACCGCAGGCCAGAGATTGTCGGGCGCAACACGATCGAACCTGAAGGCACCGGAATCGGGTCCGCCGATCGCGAACTGCCCGTCGAGGTCGAACTCGACATTGCGCGTCAGGCCAAGATCGAGCTCCACGTCGGGAACGGCGATGCGATGGGCTTTCTCGCCGCGCACCGGCCCGAACTGCGTGTCGAGCTCGACGACACCCGGCTGTTCGAACTCGAGATCCGTCGGCTCAAACAGCCGGCGCACCGCGTCCGCCCACGCTGCCCCCGGCCCTTGAACCAACGCCAGTGCAACGTACAGCAGCGCCGCATCCGCCATCCTCCGCCCCCGCATGTGCCGTCACCCTTGTGTGAGCCATATAGCGCATCACGATGCTTCGCGTCGAGACGGTGTACTCGTCCAGCACGTAGATCGGCAGCGCCGTTGAGTGTACGATGGTAAGATGTTTTGCGCCAAGTGCGGTGCCAGAAGCAGCGACGAGGTCCTTTCCTGCGCCGAGTGCGGAGCCGCTCTCGGTTCGGCGTGCCTCTCCTGCGCCGCCCAGAACCTGCCGGGGTCGCGATTCTGTCGGATGTGCGGACGGCCGCTGAGTGAGCTGTCGCCCGATCGACCGAGCCGCTCTCCCGCTGCGTACACGCCACGGCATCTCACGGAGAAGATCCTCACCTCCCGCGCCGCGCTCGAAGGAGAGCGAAAGCAGGTGACGGTCCTCTTCGTCGACGTGAAGAAGTCACAGGCACTGGCGCAGAGTGTCGGTCCCGAGGCCTGGCACGAGATTCTCGATCGTTTTTTCGAGATCCTGTCCGCCGGAGTGCACGGCTTCGAAGGGACCATCAACCAATACACGGGCGATGGGATCATGGCGCTCTTCGGTGCACCGATCGCCCATGAGGATCACGCGCAGCGGGCGTGCTTCGCGGCACTTCACCTGCAGGAGGAGCTGGCCGCGTTTTGCGCCGAACTGCGCCGCACCAGAAGCCTCGACTTCGCGGTCCGCATGGGCCTCAACTCCGGCGAGGTCGTGGTGGGCCGCATCGGGGACGACCTGCGGATGGATTATACCGCCCAAGGACACACCGTCGGCCTCGCCAGCCGGATGGAGTCGCTCGCCGAGCCGGGCAAGATCTACCTCACTCGTAGCACGGCAGCGCTGGTGTCCGGATTCTTCCGCTTGAAGGACCTCGGGAAGTTCTCGATCAAGGGCGAGCGACGTAGCCTTCGCGTCTACGAGCTCGAAGGGGTGGGTTCGGCGCGGACGCGGTTCGACCAATCGGCTGCCCGAGGCCTGTCGCCCTTCGTCGGACGAGAGGCTGAGATGACCCGGCTCGAAGAGAGCCTCGCGGCCGCCGTCTCCGGAAGCGGCCATGCGGTCGGTGTGGTCTCGGAGGCCGGTTTTGGCAAGAGTCGACTCTTCTGGGAGTTCGCCGCGCAGTGTCGCGCTCGGGGAATCCTCGTCCTTCAGGCTCGCGGAGTACCGCACGGGCGGGCGATTCCGTTCTTGCCGATCGTCGAGCTGTTGCGCGGTTATTTCAACGTTGGAGAGCAAGACGCCGCCGCCGCGGTGCGCGAGAAGGTCGCCGGCCGGCTGGCCGTCCTCGATGAGTCGTTGCGCCAAGCGTTGCCGTTCGTCTTCGAGCTGCTTCGGGTGCCCGAGACCGATCATCCCGCCCCGCGGATCGATCCCGAGGCTCGGCGCCGCCAGGTCTTCCGGTTGCTGAAGGATCTCTTGCGAGTCCGCAGCGCTCACGAGCCGATCGTCATCGTCGGCGAGGATCTTCAATGGTTCGACCGGGGCAGCGAGGCGATTCTCGATCAACTCGTCGCAGGACTGGCCGGAACCGGGACGCTCGTCGTGGTGAACTACCGTCCCGATTACCGGCCCCCCTGGCACGAACGCGCGGGGTTCCGCGAGATGTCGCTCGAGCCGCTCGCGCCGCAGGCGACCGTGAGGCTCGTGGGCGAACTTCTCGGCGACCATCGCTCGGTCCGCAGCCTCACCCAGCGCCTCGCCGCGCGCAGCGCCGGGAATCCGTTCTTCGTCGAAGAGATCATCCGCTCGCTCAAGGCCAGCGGCGCGCTCACGGGGCGCGCGGGGAGCTATCGAGCCGAGCGACGCGTCGAGGAGATCGAGATCCCGGCGACGGTCCAGGCGGTTCTCGACGCGCGGATCGACGCCCTCAAGGAACGGGAGAAAGTGGTGCTCCAAACCGCGGCGGTCATCGGCAAGGAGTTCCCGTTGGCGGTGCTCCAGAAGATCGTCCCCTATTCGAAAGCGGAACTCCGCGCCGCCCTCAAGGTACTCAGCGACACGCAGCTGCTGTCGCCGCCGCGCCGCGGCGAAAAGCCGCTGTACGCCTTTCGCCACTCCCCGACGCAGGAGGCGGCCTATCGCACCCAACTGGTGCCGCGCCGCCAGCAAATCCACGCTGAGGTCGCCCAGATCATCGAGGCGCTTCATCCGGGGGCCGACGAGCAGGCGGCGCTGATCGCTCACCACCGCGAGAGCGCCGGCGACGCGCGGGCGGCGGCGGACTGGTACACCCGCGCCGCCCGCTGGGTGGGATCCGACGACCCTGCCGAAGCCTACCGCCACTGGCAGAAGGTACGCGCGCTCCTCGCCCGCGACGACGGCTCTGCCGACGCGCTGGCGTTGCGCGTGCTGGCGCTGATTCAGATGCTGAACCTGAGCTGGCGTCTCGGCGTCGCCGAAGAAGAGGTGCGAGCGCTCTTCGAGGAAGTCCGGCATCTCGCCAAGCGGAGCGAGAACAAGGACGCCCTGGCCACAGCGTACTTGGCCTACGCCGTCGTTCGCGGAATGGCCGGCTACCTCGATGAGTCGTTGAAGAACGTTGGCGAGGCGACGCAGCTCGCGGAGGACTCGGGGAACGCGGATCTCAAGCTCGGTCTGAAGATGGCTTTCGCATACTTCGGGGCGGCGGCCGGGCGGCTGCGGGAATCATTGGCGACGACGGAGGCGGCGCTCTCCCAGAATGGTAGAGATCCGACTCGGAGCGCCGAGCTAGCCGGGATCGACCCGGTCGTCTTCTTGACCGCATTTCGCGGCCACCTGCTCGGCCAGTTGGGGAAGCTCACCGAAGCTCGGGAGGCGCTCGACGCCGGGCTCGAACTCGCGGCCGAGCACGTCGATTCGGAGGTGCGCGGATGGATCCACGGGTGGATCGTCGTGCTCGCCCGAGCCACCGGCGAGACCACGGACGTGCTCGAACACGCCAACCGGGGACTCGAGATCGCAGAACGGACCGGGAGTTTCTTCTCGCAGGTCGTCGCGTTTGCGCATCTTGGACGCGCCCTCGCCCTCCGCGGGGAGTGGCAAGAAGCGATCGGCGCCTTCGAGAAGTCGCTTGAGATTGCCCGCACGAAGAGGATTGGATGCGAGATCGAGGCGGGAATCGTGGCCGATCTCGCCGAAGCACACTCCTCGATCGGCAATCACCAGACGGCGCTAGCGTTCGCCCGCGAAGCGATCGACCTGGCGCACCGGCGCGGCGTGAGGGTGGAGGAATGCCGAGCCCACCTCGTCATCGCGCGCGTCCTCGTCCGCGCCGAGGGCGCGCCCAAGCAACGCGCCGTCCGCAAGGCGCTGGAAACGGCGGCGGAGATCGCGCGCGC
>DASVHW010000241.1 GCA_036382395.1 Candidatus Binatia bacterium
TCGATTTGCTTGCCGCCGAAATCACCGCACAAACCCAGCGGAACCCAAGCGAAGCATACGATCACCTCATGCGGGAGTTGGGCGTGCCCTTCTACGAACGAATCGATGCGCCCGCGACACCGGAACAGAAAGAGCTGCTGAAGACGCTCTCGCCCAATCAGATTGGCATGGTGGCACTTGCCGGCGAGCCAATATGCGCGAAGCTTACCGCCACTCCGGGCAACGGTCTTCCGCTCGGTGGAATCAAGGTGATTGCCGAGAGCGGATGGTTTGCCGCGCGGCCGTCCGGCACGGAGGATGTCTACAAGAGTTATGCCGAGAGTTTCTGCAGTGAAGGCCACCTGCGGCAGATCCAGGAAGAGGGCCAGAACACCATATCTTGCGTGTTCCAGAACGTAAAAGCGCATTCCTCCAAATGAGATTTTAGATTTTTGAAACTGCCGTCTCATGAGACTACCGACCACACGAGTGCAAGCCTCAGGTTATACCAAGTCCCTGAGGGCATGACTCGAAAGGGCTTCCCCGGCGCGGCGTTGGTCTGATTCAAAGTGGCGAACGAAGGAGTTTCGCCATGCCGATCCCACTGCGGGTTGATTTCGAAGCCGCCGATCTGCGCGCCGCGGCCCGTGCGACCAAGAATGCGGGGCAGGCCCGTAGGCTGCTTGCTCTGGCGGCGATCTATGACGGGTCTTCGCGGACCGAGGCTGCCAAGATTGGCGGCGTGACGTTGCAGATCGTTCGGGACTGGGTGGTAAAGTTCAATGCCCACGGCCCGGATGGCTTGATCGACCGCAAGCCGCCTGGTCAGCCATCGCGCTTGAGCGACGCGCATCGCACGGCGATCAAGGCCATCATCGAGAGCGGTCCGATCCCTGCGACCCATGGCGTCGTGCGCTGGCGGCTGGTCGATCTGTGCCAGTGGGTGTGGGAGGAGTTCCGCATCGCCATCGCCAAGCAGACCTTGAGCCGCGAGCTGCGCGCCATGGGCTACCGCAAGCTCTCCGCCCGCCCACGCCATCACGCCCAGGCCGAAGGCGCCATCGAGAGTTTTAAAAAAACTTCCCCGAGGTCCTGGCGAAGGTCGCGGCCGACAACAAGATCGAGCCTGCACGCATAGAAATCTGGTTCGCCGACGAAGCCAGGATCGGTCAGAAGAACAAAATCACGCGGCGCTGGGCCAGGCGCGGTTCGAGACCCTCGGCCCCGCACGATCAACGCACCGCGTCGACCTATATCTTCGGCGCGATCTGTCCGAAGCGAGGCAAGGGGGCGGCCCTCGTGCTGCCTCGCTGCAACATCGAAGCGATGAACCTGCACCTGGCCGAGATCGCGCTGGCGGTGGCACCGGGTGCTCATGCACTCCTCCTCGTCGATCAGGCGGGTTGGCACATGTCCGCTAAGCTCGTCATACCGCCCAACATCACGCTCGTGCCATTGCCGCCGAAGTGCCCGGAACTCAATCCCGTGGAAAACCTCTGGCAGTTCCTGCGCGACAACTGGCTGTCAAACCGCGTGTTCACGTCCTACGCCAACATCGTCGACCACTGCTGCGATACCTGGAACAAGCTGGTGGCTCAGCCATGGCGCATCATGTCCGTCGGCCTGCGTGAATGGATGAACGGGTTCTGATCATCGGGATTTGGTATAAGTAGATTCCGAATCTCCCGCCCCGGTCCCGTCAGGCAGAGGGTGTAACCATGTCCTCGGCGGCAAAGCGTCCAGAAGCTACCGTCTATGGCAGTCTCTCCCGCAAACACCCTCTGCCGCCGGAAATCGATCGCCATGATACGCGCTCGATCCCACCAACGAAAGGAATGGCCATGCCGCGTTTGAGTACCCTCATCGCCGCAGCCGCTCTTCTCGCCACAGCCCTCGTCGGCGCCGCGTTCGCACAGACCACCCCGCCCCCGCCGATCCAATCAGCCCCCCAGATCACCGCGCAGCTGAAGGCCGCCGCCACCATCATGGCGAAGGTGGCGCCGCTCACTCTCGGCACCGGCTACCGCACCTGGAACTCCCCGACGTCAACGGTATCGAGCTCGTCGAGCGCTTCGCCGCCGACGGCGGTTGCGGCGTTATCGTCGTGACCGCCAACGATGAAGCCGCCGCCCGCGGCGCCGGC
>DASVHW010000242.1 GCA_036382395.1 Candidatus Binatia bacterium
GGGCCACCCGCGGGCGTGTTGCAGATGACCGTCAGGTCTTTCACGTTGCGCTCCGCGAGCGCCAGCAGACAGTCGGTCGGCCATGCCTGGGGCGGGCCGAAGCTGTGGACGAGGATCGAAGCGCCATCGCCGACGTCGGCGACAGCATCACGTGCGGATTCACAGATCTGTTTCTTCGCCATGGCCGGTCCGCATGTCATGTCGGACACGTCTTGGCAAGACTCCGAAGGTGAGAGCCGGGAATCGCGGCGCCGCTACAGCGGTTCCAGACCGGTAGACCCGCCGAGACGAAGGAGAGCGTCGTCCACGTGAATCCACGATACGCGGTTGTCGAAGTGCACATGAAACTGCGGCGCCCGGTCGATCTCGCCTTGCAGATTCGCCAGCACGATGTCGATCTTCTCCGGCTGCTGGGTCGAGGTGAAGAACAGCGTGCTGCCACAGGTCCCGCAAAAACTGCGGGCGCCGTGATCCGACGAGTGGTAACGGACGAGGCGGTCTTCACCTTCGAGTAGCTTGAAGCTCTCGTTCAGTACGGCGATCCAGGTGACGTAGCCTGCCCCGTGCGCGCGACGGCACATCGAGCAGTGGCAGTGGGCACAGAACAACGTTGGCAGCCGGATTTCGAAGCGCACGGCGCCGCACAAGCAAGCGCCGGGGACCGTTCCTGATTCCATCGCGAGGTTCCTTCCTCGCACCCCGGTAGCATAGTGCCGCCGCGCTTCCTACTTGGAAGGAATAGGGCGTGAGAACGGCATACGGGCGCGACAAGCTGTCGCGTCTTGATCCGCGGTTCCTGCCAGGGTAGCTGGAGGCCCGACTCGCAAGGTTTCGGGGGATCAGACTCTGCACATCAGCGTGCGTACAGCGCCTTCCGAGAGGCGACATCAAAAAACCGCAGCGTCGATCGTGGCGGTGTTGGGCCTGTGTCTGATGGCCGTAGGCCAGTACACCCTCGCCAACCGCGAGAGCGTTGCGGCGTTCACCAAGAACTGGCTCGGGGGATTCGGTCTCGCGCTGACGTCTTTCATGGCGGCGACGTTCGCGCAGGGTGTCGCCCTCGGCCTCGGGCTGCTGCTTGCCGGCGCATTGCTGGTCGCCGTGGTCATCGGTCTGCCCGTGACGAACGAACAGCGCCCTGCCGAAGCGACTGACGATCGCCTCTCGAGTTCCGTGGCGCGGCGGGCAGGCTACCGTCTCGTTGCGCTGGCGGCGGCTCTGAGCGGCTTCAGCGTCTTGTCACTCGGCCGGGCTGCACCGGGAATGGGGAGCGTATGCATTTGGCTGGGTGCGCTGATATCGGCATTCTTCGTGGCCCGATCCTCCGACCGGATTCGGGGCACGCGCTTTGGCCATCCGTTCCCGGAACGATGGGAATGGACGGCTCTCTTCGTGCTGGTGGTCCTCGATCTGATCCTGGTCGCGCATGATCTAGCGCATTGGCGGTGGGCGGGAACGCCCGATGAATCGTTTTTCTTCATGACGGCCAAGGAGCTTGCGTCGGGACGGTCGCGACCGTTTCCGCTATCGGAGCGCGGCGTCTTCGGATACCACCCGCTGCTGTCTTCCTACTATCAAGCCGGCTTCATGAGGGTCTTTGGAAGCAACATCTTTGCTTGGCGGCTCTCCTCCTCCGCCGCCCTAGCCATGTCGTTGCCGTTCCTCTACCTCTTCACGCGTGAGCTGTGGAATCGCAGGGCGGGATTCATCGCCGCTGTGTTGTTTGGATCGGCGCAGTTGGCCGTCGGGTTTTCGCATCTCGGGTACAACAACGTGCAGGTATACCCCGTCCTTCTTGGGTCCTTGGGCATCCTGGCGTGGTCGATCCGGCGCCGGAGCCTCGCAGGGCATTACCTGGCGGGGTGCATCGCTGGCCTCGGCTTCTACACGTTCTACCCCGCCCGCTTGGCGCTGCCGCTGACCGGTTTACTTCTCTGGAGCTTCGGGCGGCTGTCGTTGACGCGGGCTCGCGCCGAACTGCTGGCACTGGTGTCGGGGATTCTCCTTGCGGTGCTGCCGGTGCTGACGCATCCGGGCGAGATCGTGACCCACATGGTCCAGCAGACTGCGTTCGGGGCTGGAAGGCAGCCCACGCTTGCCGACTGGCAGGCGTCCGTCAGGGGGCTGGTGGAGGATCCTGCGCCGCTGGAGAAGATAGGGACGCACTGGTTGGGGTCCATCTTGTACGCCCCGTGGACGAAGTGCGGTTGGAACTTCGACTGGAATCCCGCGGTCGATCCGGTCGCGGCGGCATTGGCCATGCTGGGTCTGTGGCTGGGGGTGTTGGGCCTGCGGCGCCGCTCCGGAGTGCGTGTTCTCCTGCCGGCGTATCTGTTTGCGGCCTTTGTTGTAGGTGCGGTCACGCCGTACGATTGTCCGCCTTTGACCCGGCTGCTCACGCTGGCGCCGTTCACGGCTCTGTTTGCCGCCATCTCCGTGGATCGGCTCATGTCGTGCGCATCACAGGTAGTGAGGTACCGGCCGCTCGTGTGGTTGGGCGGCATGGGCCTAGTGGCGGCAGCGGTCCTCTGGAACGTCAGTGCGCTGCATCGGAGCATGTACCATCTGCATCACGGCTACGGTAATGGGACGACCGGCGAACTGATCAGGCTCACGACGCAGATCTCCGAGAGCTATCGAATTGTGTACGTGCAGCATGGTGACAACGATAGTTACAATGTCGATCAGATCCTGGACGAGTACAATCTCGGGGAGCGCAGCACGTACATTCGGCCTTTCGGTCCACGTGCAGTTGAGACCCTCGCTGCGATTGCCCCGCCGTTCGCCGTGGTCTACGACCTGAAGCGAGATGAGGAGGTCCGTGCGGTCGAGCAGGCGCTCGAGCAACGCTTCCCAGGCATCCACTGGTACGACTCCGCTCCCGGGAAAGAGTGGAACCTGCGCTACTGCCTTGTGCCCGACGGTGTGAATTCGCAGTGACGAGTGTTGCCGGCGTGAAACCGCCGCGCCCTGAGTTCGTCTGGCGGTTATCGTGTCAAGCCGCCCCGTGGCGGTGAAACGCCGCTTGACTCCTCTGGACCGCCTTGTTACCGTCGCCGCATCGTGGTCAACAAAGTCATTCTGGTGGGCAATTTGGGCAAGGACCCCGAGGTTCGCTTTACCCCGAACGGTCGTGCCCTGGCGAAATTCCCTGTGGCCACCTCGGAGCGTTGGACCGATCAAGACGGCAACAAACAGGAGCGCACCGAGTGGCACAACGTCGTGGTGTGGGGCAAGCAGGCCGAGACCTGTGGCCAGTACCTATCCAAAGGGCGGCAGGTCTTCGTCGAGGGCTCGATCCGCTCACGCCAATACGACGATAAGGATGGCAACAAGCGGTACATGACGGAAATCGTCGCCCGCGACGTGCGCTTTCTCGGCGGTGGAGGCGGCGGCGGTGGACGCGCGACCACGGATGCCGGAACTGCCGGAACTGCCGGAACTGGCGTCCCGCCCGGTGAAGACGCTGGGCCTCCTGAGGACGACATCCCGTTCTAACACCGCGGCCGCGGGGCGCTCCCGTCCTCTGGGAACCCTGAGCCTGCCCGAGCCATAAGAAGTAGCGCACAACATCGGCGAGTCCCCAGGATTTCGTGCTTGCCAGACTGTTCCTGCCGGCGTATCTTGCCGACGATATGTACTCTGGTGCGCGGAGGGGCCGGTGGGCGGCCATGTTGGTGGCATGCCTGTGGCTCGTCTGTGCCCAGACGGCCTCTGCCGATCCCCACCACTACATTCTGAACTCCGGCAGCTCGGTGACGTCGGTGTGCAACAGTTGCGCGGAGCCGCCGGCGGCGCCGGAGGCGCTCAGCGGAAGCTTCGACGTGACCATGCTCCCTCTGTCGACGGTATTTGATGTGGCAGCGGTGACCAATGTGAAGCTGGTCAGCCAGAACTTCACGGTTTCGGGGAATGGCTTTCTGCAGCGACTGGGACCGGATCGCCAGGCGATGGTGCTTGACGCCCATGTGAATGACGCGACCGTCGTGTTCACGAGTGGCCGGCGCCAGCATGCCGACCCGGCGAACATCACGATCGTCCTGTCGTCTTCGCGCCGCGCCGACCGGACGTACGTACTTGTGATCTCGGCGTCGCCGGTCAACGACCAGCCGCAGGACACCGACCGCGACGGCATTCCGGATGCCCAGGACAACTGTCCGACCGTCGTCAATCCGGACCAGAAAGATAGTGACGGTGACGGGGTAGGGGACGCGTGCGATCAGTGTCCGGACACACCCACGGACAAGCCCGTGAACCGAAGCGGATGCAGCGTTGACCAGGTGTGTCCCTGCGACACCTCTGCCACCGGCCAGCAGTGGCAGAGCCAAAGGGAATACCTACTCTGCGTAGCCGGCGCCACGGGCGCCCTGCATCGCCAAGGGAAGCTCTCGGTCGATCAGCGTCGCGGCATCATCCGCCGCGCCGCTCGGTCTGCCTGCGGGCGCACTGTTGTTGCCCTACGGTGAGGCACGCAGTTCATTTCTTGGACCCGCCATAACCGTGCGTCGATTGGACTGCCGATTCGGTCGCGGCGTTCAGGTAATTGAGCACTTTCATCGGATCGATCCGGACGTAGCAGTAAAGTGCTGCTGCGCCTAAGATGACTCCGTACACAAACTGCCGCATCTTCTTCCGCCTGCAGGAAACATAATAGTGATCTGGCGGCGTGCCGTCAAAACCTTGGAGGTGTCGCAGAAGCAGAATGCCGGGCCGAGCGAATTAGGCGAATTTGCCCCGGGAATTAGAATCTGTGCTCGCCAGCCGTGCCCGCCAAGGCAATCTTGACAAGCGGTTGTTTTTGGAGGCAGATACGCGGCGTTCGTCCTGAATTGTCGGAGACAATCACTAAGCGAACATTGGAAAGGAGAAGGGCATGGCAGGTCTGCTGGAGGGAAAGGTCGCGATAGTTACCGGAGCCGGCCGGGGTATCGGTCGGGAGGAAGCGCTACTCATGGCGAAGCACGGCGCGAAAGTTGTCGTCAATGACCTGGGAGCGCATTTCGATGGGAGCGGAGCAAGCGCGAGCCCGGCACAGGAAGTTGCCAACGAGATCAAGAAGATGGGCGGCGAGGCCGTGGCCAACGGTGACAGCGTCAGTGACTACAAAGCCGCCAAGCGCATCATCGAGTGCGCCATCGACACGTTTGGCAAGCTGAACATCGTCGTCAATAACGCCGGGATCCTCCGCGATCGCATGATCTTCAACATGGCCGAAGAGGACTGGGACGCCGTCGTGGCAGTCCATCTGAAGGGCTCGTTCAGCATGAGCCGGCATGCGTGCGAGTACTGGCGCGAGGAGCACAAGAAGGGGAACATCCTCAATGGGCGCATCATTACAACCTCCTCTGACGCCGGTTTGCTGGGCAACGTGGGCCAGGCGAACTACGGCTCCTGTAAAGCCGCCCTGGCGCTGCTGGCGATCGTGATCGACAAAGAGATGTCGAAGTACGGTGTCACGGCCAACTCCATCGCTCCGTTGGCACGGACCCGCTTGACCGTGGACGCGACGCCGTCAACCGCTGCCTTACTGGGCCGTGAGGTGGCGCCCGGCGAGTTCGACGTCTTCGGCCCGCAGAACATCGCGCCTCTGGTGGCGTGGCTGGCCAGCGACGACGCCAAAGACGTGCACGGTGAGGTCTTCCGCGTCGGCGGCGGTACCGTGTGGCTCATGGCCGGCTGGCACACGGTCGGCAAGGTTTCCCAGCGCGCCACGTGGGACGCTGCCGTACTGGGCGGGAAGCTGAAGACTGAACTCGCCAAAGGTCTCACGGCGAAAGAAGATATCGGAAGCATTCTCGCCAGCGCCATGTCGTAAAACGGTTGGCGGCCCGGGCGCCGGCGCGCAGCCGGGCCGCCAACCGTGGATCTACCCCCATTGCCTTCCTATCGAAAAATCCTTTTCATCTGCCACGCCAACACCAGCCGCAGCGTCATTGCCGAGGCGTTGCTCAAGAAGATGTTGACGGCGCGCGCCCTGCACGATCATCTGACCGTCATGTCAGGCGGCATCGCCGCCTATGCCCGAGATGGCGCGTTGGTGTCGATGGATGCACGTCTCGTCCTGCGCGAGGAGGGCATTCACTTGGCCGCAGACTCGGTGTCGACCGATTTGAAGCGCAACCGGCACCTCGTTGTTGATGCCGACCTGATTCTGGCGATGACGGCGCAGCAGGTGCGGATGCTACGCGAGGCGTTCCCCGAAGCTGCGGGAAAAGACGTCTATACCTTGAAAGAGTTTGCCGGTGGCCATGGCGACATCGATGACCCGGTCGGTAAGGGGGACGATGGCTACGCGGCGTGTCGTGACGAAATCAAGGCCTGTCTTGAGCAGGCCATGGCGCGCCTGGCGCCGGCCGCGCCCGAGAGATCGTAGTTCGGTCGCGCCAACGGTTGAGGGCTGCGCGTGCCCCGCTGCTGTTGCCCGTGCCCTTGTGTGATGTGAGCCTGCGACTGCGCCATGGAGCCGTCCGCTTTTCACAACCCGCCCGACAGCGTCATCCGCGCTATCCTGTGGCATCCGCGGCGGATCGCCATTGTCGGGTGTTCCCCGGATCCCAGCCGCGACAGCCATCGGGTGGCGCGTGTGCTGATCGAAAAGGGGCATACCGTCATGCCGGTGAATCCGGCGGCGCGCGAGATTCTGGGGCAGACGTGCTATGCATCACTGCGAGATGTTCCGGGCCCGGTCGACATGGCTGACATTTTCCGCCGCGCCGACGCGGTCGGACCGATCGTTGACGAGGCCATCATGATCGGAGTCAAGATCGTGTGGATGCAACTCGGTGTGATCGACGAAGCGGCGGCGATCCGTGCGCAACGGGCGGGACTCACGGTCGTCATGGATCGGTGTCCGCTGATCGAATATGAGCGGTTGTCCTGAGGTGGCGATGCGTTGGGAGGTGCTCCGGTCGGAGATCATCTATCGCTGCCGGATCTTTTCCGTGCGGCACGATCAGAGCCGGTCGTTACACAGTGGCCAGACCTCAGACTTTCACGTGCTCGAATGCAGCGATTGGGTCAATGTGGTTCCGCTGACGAGAGACCAGCAGGTGGTGATGGTCCGGCAGTTCCGTCACGGCATTCGAGATTTTACGCTCGAGGTTCCCGCCGGACTCATGGATGCAGCCGACCGCTCGCCTGCCGACGCGGCGCAACGCGAATTGCGCGAAGAAACCGGGTACGCTGGCGAGGACCTGGTGCCGCTGGGTGTCGTCCACCCGAACCCGGCCATCATGAACAACCGCTGCCACGTGTTCATGGCGCGCGATGTCGAGCTCGTGGGTGCGCCCCAGTGGGATGGGACGGAAGAACTTGTGGTCGAGACCGTTCGGCTCGACCGGGTGCCGGAGTTGATCTTGAATGGCACGGTGGGAAACGCCCTGACGCTGGTGGCGTTCCACTTGCTCGAGTTGCAGGGGCACGGACGCCTTGCAGCGCTGAGCGGTTGAACCCTTTGACCTTGCCCGGGGTAGCATGCGGGCGCCGGTTTGAGTACATAGACCGGGCATTAGGCTACGAGAGGAGGACGTGCATGAGCACAGAAGGCCCGACCGGACGCATCGCGGAGTGGGTAGCGCAGGCGCAGTTTACCGACGTGCCACGGCGGGTGACGGAGGAAGCCAAGAACCAGATCCTCAGCGTCATCGCTGCCGTGCATGCAGGACATTTTTCGGAAGCCGGACGGACGGTGACCCGCACGGTGAAAGAGTGGTCGGGCGGTAAGGAAGCGACCATGATCCCCTCGGGCGAACGGACGTCGCTCTACAATGCGATATTCGCCAACAGTGCGCTCAGCATGGCGCTCGACTACGATGATTACTTGTTCGCCGGGCACACGGGACATTCGTCGGTCTTGGTGACGTTGGCGCTGGCCGAAAAATTGGGCGTCAGCGGCAAGGAATTCCTCTTGGCGCAGACCTTGGCGAACGAGATCGAAGGCCGCGTCGGCGCCTCGGTGCTCATCGGTCCACTCAATGGCCAGATGTGGACCTTCATCCATTTGATCGGCGGCGCGGTGATCGCCGCCAAGCTGATGGGTTTGGAGAAGCCGCAGATCCAATCGGCCATCGGCATCGCCATGCTGCAACCGAACTACCCGCTGGCAGCGGGGTTCTTCGGCTCAGAGGGTAAGACGGTCCTGGCTTCGATGACGACACCGATCGGAGTCCAGGCCGCCCAACTCGCGGCCAACGGCCTGCGTGGCGCGGGAGAGATCCTCGAGGGCGAACAGGGCTTCCTCAGCGTGTTTACCAAGCAGCCGTTGCCGGGGGCATACGAAGGATTGGGAAAGGTCTGGTTGAGCGACACGCTGTGTTTCAAGCTCTACCCGGGCTGTGCCTATATCGATACGGTCATCGACTGCGTCCTGACGCTGGGGCGCCAGCACTCGATTGACGGGAAGAAGGTCAAAGCGGTGCACGTCGCCGCGAGTCCGCTGACCTTGGGAATGGAAGCGCTGTCGGCGCCGCACCTGAAGGGGCCGGAGAGCCTGCCGGTGACGCTGAATTTCAGCGTCGGATATAATGTTGCGGCGGCGCTGATGGATCGCGAGCTGACGGCGCGCCAGTTCAGCCGCGAGCGTATCCGCGACAAGGCCACGTGGGACTTGGCTGGGCGCGTCCACCTGACGCTTGATGAGGTCATGGCACAACGCATGCGCGACCGCTCGCTGGTGAAGAGCGTGCGGGGAGAACACGGCGAACACTTTCAGCTCGACCTCGGCAGCGCGGATCTGAGTAGCTTCAAAATGTCGTTCGGCGCGCGTGTGCGTATCGAGATGGAAGACGGGCGGACATTCGAGGCGGAGCAAGAGGTGCCCTATGGCGGCGCTGGCCGTCCCTTCGACGAACGCCGCAAGTCCGTGGAGGACAAGTTCCGCCGCGAAACCCGTTATACGCTACGCAAGGAGAAGATGGAGAAGGCGATCGATCTCATCCTGCACCTGGATCAAGTCAGCTCGGCGCAGGTGCGCGAGTTGGTCAGACTGTGCTGCTCGGAGCGCAGCTGAGCTTGCCCAGTTCCGGGGTGCCGTGAGGGATTCAGGTCAACCGCCCATTCTGCAGGTGTCGGCGTGGGAGAGATTCCCGCAATTGACGCACGGCTTCTGTGGGCGACGCGGCGGCGTCAGCCGCGGCGAATTCGCGGAGTTCAATTTGTCGTATGCGGTCGGTGATGACCCGGAGAGCGTGCGCGAAAACTGGCGGCGCCTGAGCGGCGCCGTCGATGGCCCCATCCGCTTCGTGACCATGAGGCAGGAGCATGGCGCGGGAGTGGTCCGCGTCGAGGAGGAACCGACCGATGCGCCGCCAGCCGACGCGCTCATGAGCCGTGCATCGGGGCTGGCGCTCAGTGTCCTGACGGCCGATTGTGTGCCGCTCCTGCTGGTGGCTCCGGAGCGTCAGGTGGTTGCCGCCGTGCACGCGGGATGGCGGGGCACCGTTCTGGGAATCGCACGGCGGGCGGTGCAGTCTCTGGAGCAGACGTTTGGTGTGGCACCCTCGACGATTCACGCGGCGCTGGGCCCGGCAGTGGGCGCCTGTTGCTACGAAGTCGAACGCGACATTACTGACGAGATCGAGCGGCGCTGGGGCGCGATGCCCGAGGCCATTGTCACACACGGGGCTAAGCGCCGTCTGGATCTCCGTCGAGTCAATACCGCACTCCTGACCGGAATCGGGGTGCCGGCAGGTCACATCTCCAGCGTCGGGCCGTGTACCCGGTGTGGATCTGAAGAGTATTTTTCGTACCGTGCCGCGTGTGGCCGGGACGCGGCAGGCCGAGCCGGCCGACAGTTGAGCTTCATCGGATGGTCCCGTTGACTTGGAAAGACCGGAGGCCTTTGTTAGGCTGGTCATGGAGGAGCGAGTTTATGAGGCGATTTGTCGCTGCAGGCCTACTCGCTGTCGTGCTGGCGTTCAGCGCCGGCTCGGCTGCGGCGGTTTCTGATGAGTACGACGATACGCAGTCGCATCCGCTACGGGTAGCCGCCTATCTGATCTACCCGCTTGGCTTCACGGCCGAGTGGCTGGTCTTCCGTCCTTTCCATTACCTGGTGTCGCGACCCTACCTGGAGCAGGTGTTCGGCCACTACCCTCACCAGGAAGTCGGAACGTACCATTAACCGGGCCGCTCGAGCCCCGCGTAGCGGGCGATTAGCTTTTTCAGACCCGCCTGGTCGAAGCGCACGGTGAGCTTCGTGCGGTCGCCGCTGCCCTCCACGGCGCGTACCGTTCCGGAGCCGAACTCCTTGTGCCGGACCCGCTGGCCGACCGCGAACCCTTCGCCATCCGGGGTCTGCGGCGTCGCCCCCCGCTGCCCTCCACGGGGGGGCAGGCGGAGTTGTGAATACGAATAGTCCACGCTCGGCTCTTCCCTCGAAGACAAGCGCACGGCCGCTGCCGACACCGTGTCCGGACGCAGCAGCTCCTGGGGAATCTCTGCCAAGAAGCGTGACGGCAGATTCTGCTGTGTGCGGCCGAAGAGGTGACGCTGCTGTGCGTGGACGAGGAACAGGCGCTGCCGTGCCCGTGTGAAGCCGACGTAGCAGAGGCGGCGTTCCTCTTCGATCGAT
Source organism: Candidatus Binatia bacterium (assembly GCA_036382395.1). Lineage (NCBI taxonomy): Bacteria > Candidatus Binatota > Binatia (SeqCode) > Binatia bacterium. Next base: position 10,571 of record DASVHW010000242.1, read on the forward strand.
TCGGCGTGCAGCAGCGAGCGTTCGTGCGGGAAGAGGCCTTCTTCAAGGCCGATGATGAACACGATCGGGAACTCGAGTCCCTTTGAGTTGTGCAACGTCATCAAGGTGACTCGGTTCTGTGCGGCGGCGTATGTGTCAACGTCGGCAATCAACGCGATCTGCTCGAGAAAAGCGCTCAAGGATGGATCCTCGGCCGTGGCGTCGAATTGCTCGGTTGCAGTCAACAGTTCCTCGATGTTCTCGACGCGGGCCTCTGCCTCGGGTGTGTGTTCCGATTGCAGTCGCTCCAGGTAGCCCGTTTCCGTGAGGACGGCGCGCAACAGAGTGGTTACTGGCCCGTCCGCAAGGGCGTGCAGGCGGGCGCACAGGCGATGGAATTCCGTCAAGCGAGCACCGGCGGCGGCACCAAGCCCGATGGTCGGGAGGTCAGCAATGACCGTCGCCAATGGGAGATTTCCATCCTTGGCGACGCGCGTTAGCGCGTCAACCGTAGTTTTCCCGATACCGCGGGGTGGTACGTTCAGTATGCGTAAGAGACTCAGGCTGTCGTGTGGATTGGCAACGACACGCAGGTAGGCCAGCAGGTCCTTGATCTCCTTGCGGTCGTAGAAGCGCGTCGACCCGACGATGCTGTACGCTACTCGCTGGCGGACCAGTTCCTCCTCCAGCGCGCGCGATTGCGCGTTGGTACGGTAGAAGACGGCAATATCGCCGCCGGTGTAGTTCTCTGCCAGGAGCTGGTCGATCTGGCGCAGCACGTAGCGGGCTTCGGCGCGTTCGTCGGCCGCGGTATGCACCCTGATGGGCTCGCCGGTTTCGTTGGTGGTCCACAAGCGCTTTCCCTTGCGCCCCGCGTTGTGCTGAATCACGGCCCCGGCCGCGGCCAGGATGCTCTTGGTGGAACGATAGTTTTGCTCCAGCCGCAGCACCCGCGCACCGGGGAAGTCACTCTCGAAGTCGAGAATGTTGCGGATGTCCGCCCCGCGCCAGCGGTAGATGCACTGATCGTCATCCCCCACGACGCAGACGTTGCGATTCTTGGCAGCCAGCAGCCGGAGGAGCTGGTACTGCACCCGGTTGGTATCCTGGTATTCATCCACCATCAGATGGCGGAATTGATCTTGGTAGCGGGCTGCTACCGTCGGGTCGTGGCGAAACAACTCCACCGCACAGAGCAGGAGGTCGCCGAAATCCATGGCATTGTTGGCGGCCAGCAGCTCTTGGTAGCGTTTGTACACCTCTGCCACGGCGCGGGAGATGGTGTCGCCGGCAGCGGCCAGTGCATCCTGTGGCAAGCGCCCGTCATTTTTTGCCTGGTCGATGCCGGCCAGCAGCCGGGCCGGTGGGTACAGGTTCTCATTGAGCTGCAGGTCCGCTGCCGCGCGGCGAATCAGGTTCCGCTGATCGCTGTCGTCAAATATGGTGAAGTCGTTTCGCCGGCCGATGCGGTCGGCATGCCGACGCAGGATCCGAGCGCAGAGGGAATGAAAAGTGGTGAGCCACACGTCGGCGGCCGAGTTGATCAAACGCTCGGTGCGTTCACGCATTTCACGGGCCGCCTTGTTGGTGAAAGTCACGGCGCAGATGCGAGCCGGATCCACGCCGTGATCGCAGACCAGGTGGGCGATGCGATGGGTGAGCACCCGAGTTTTCCCGCTTCCAGCGCCCGCCAGAATGAGAAGGGGCCCTTCCGTGTGCAGCACGGCGTCGCGCTGCTCTGCGTTCAAGTGAGCGAGGTCCGTGGTCATCGAACGGACCACTGTAGCGGCAGAGGACAGCGAAGTGAAGGCGCTCGGCGCCACCGGCTGCTGGTTGAGGGGTGGAGGAGTGCGTGATAGCGTCCCCAGGTGTATCAGCGGAAAGATGCGTTCTACGCCCGCGCCAAGACCGCTGGCTACCGTTCGCGCGCGGCGTTCAAGCTCCTCCAGCTAGCACAGCGCGGCCGCCTCTTCCGCCGCGGCGACCATGTTGTCGACCTCGGGGCCTGGCCTGGGGGCTGGCTACAGGTTGCGTCGGAGCTGGTCGGTCCAGCCGGGACGGTGGTTGGGGTTGATCTGCAACCCATCGGGCGGCTGCCGCAACAGAATGTGGTGACTTTCGTCGGTGATATTGCCGCGGAATCGACGCAGCAGGAGATAGCCCGGGCGTGTCAGGGGAGGGTTGACGTCGTCTTGTCCGACTTGGCTCCGAAGCTCAGTGGCGTTCGGGCTCGCGACGAGGCCCAAGTGCAAGTTCTGGCAGAGTGCGTGCTCGCTTTCGTTGAAAAGGTTCTCAAACCTGGTGGCAAGCTGGTGATCAAGTTGTTCATGGGTGATGATCTGCCGCGCTATGTTGATCAGCTCCGCGCTCGTTTTACGGAGGTGCGTACGACTCGGCCGGAGGCCACGAGAAAAGGATCAGCCGAAGTCTACGCCATCGCCAACAATTTTCGCGGTGGCGGGCAACAATAGCCGCAAGGCGGTTGTTTGCTGCACGCAGTAATGAGTGTCCGGGATCAATCAGGAAAACCAGTGTGCTGGTGAGCGGGCAAGTCCGCGTTTGCGTGTGCGAGATGATTGTGCGGCAGAAGTTTGTCGCGACGAATGCGAACACTTGGGGGGTGACATTGCAGGCGGCGAACCCTTGGGACCTGGCTCGGAATTCGCTGAGACCACGATCGGCCAGATCAGTATTCATGCGATTAATTCATTTGACATCAGGCTTTCTCGCGTTCATACTCCGCGCGCAAAGAATAAAACCCCGTTGCTCAACGGGGGCGCGGGAACGGTGAGGGGCTGTGGCTGCGGGATCGTATATGGCCATCGGTAGCAATTGGGCCAGCCGCGTGGGGCGTATATTCACCGGCTCACTGTCTGAGCTCAATCCGTTACGACGCGAGGAGTTCTATCTCAGCGTCGACATCGGTTCCAGTAGCGTCAAGATCCTCGAAGTCGGTGGGCGGAGCGGCCAGCTGCGCCTGATAAACGCCATGGTGCTACCCACTCCGCCATCGGCGATCCAGAACAATATGGTCTATGAAACGCAGGCGGTGGCGGACGTCGTCCATGCGGCGTACGACAGCTGCGGCATGCGTGCGCGAAAGGTCATCACTGCGATTCCAGGGCCTGCGGTGATCATCAAACGCGTGACGCTGCCCGTCCAGATCGCACGCGAACTCGAGAACACCATCCTGTTCGAAGCCGGCAGTTTCATTCCGGAGGATCTGGAAAACGTCAATCTCGATTATCAGATCACCGACTATCTCGACGACGGCAAGCGGATGGAGGTGCTGCTGGTCGCTGCCAAGAAGGAAATTGTTTCGAGCTACAGCGAGACCATTCGGGCAGCCGGACTTACGCCGGCCGTCATCGATGTCGACTACTTCGCCCTCGAGAACATGTTCGAGGTCAACTATGAACCGGCGCCGGACCGCGCCATCGCGCTGGTCAATATCGGTGCCCGCTACTCCTCGATTAATATTCTGAAGGGCGGGCGTTCCACGTTCACCGGCGACGTGCCAGTGGGCGGGCGCGACATCAGCGAAGCGTTGGTGCGCGACTTGAGTGTGAGCATTGAAGAGGCGGAGACGGTAAAAGCGGGAGGCGCCGCCGGAAACGTACACCCCGAGCAGGCGACTGCCGTGATTGGCTCGGCGGCGGCGGCGCTGATTGAGGGAATCCACCATGCCCTGAGTTTCTTCTGGACCGCGGCGACCGACGAGACGATCGACGCGATTTATCTGAGTGGCGGTGTGGCGCAGATGCCAGGGCTGGCCCAACAGCTCAGCGAGCGCGTCGGTGCCGCGGTGGAAGTCGCCAACCCATTTGCGCGGATTGCCGTGGACGCCCGAGCGGACACGCCGGAGTTGCGGGGGCACGCCGCTGAATTCACGGTCGCCGTCGGTCTTGCTACCAGACGCCCGAACGACAAATGATTCGCATCAATCTCCTCCCAACCAAAGAGGCGCAACTGGCGATGGGCCGGCGCCAACAACTGTCGTTGGCCTTGCTGGGACTGGCGCTCGCCGTGCTCGTCATGATCATTCCGTACATACTGCAGGCACATAAGCTGAGCGGCCTCGATCAGGGAATTAATCAGCTCCAGGTGGAGATCTCCAAGCTCGAGCAGCAAACCCGCGAAGTGCGAGATCTGGACAAGAAGCGCAACGAGTTGCAGGCGAAGCTAAAGGTGATCGAGGACCTCAAGCAGAAGCGCATTGGACCGGTGCGTATTCTCGAGGATCTGAGTGCCGCGACCCCGGAGAAGCTCTGGTTGGTCGAATTCAGCGACGTCAACGGCGCAGCCACGATCACCGGCATGGCCTTGGACAATCAAACTATCGCCGTGTTTATGCGGCAACTCCAGAATTCGAAATACTTCTTCGAGGTGGATTTGGTCGAGACGTCCCAGAGCGAACGGTTGCGGGGGGGCGGAGGAGGCGATGGGGCCAGCTTCAAGAAGTTCATCATCAAGGCCCGTCTCGACTATCTGGGTTCCGGCGGCAAGCCTGCGGAAGCCCCGAGTGCGAGCCCGCCAGCTGCGGGGAAGAAGGGTACGTAGGGATCAATCGCATGAACGAGCTGCTCGATCGATTTATCGAGTTGCCGGCACGCCAGCGGATACTGCTCCTGGTGGGCGCAGTGGTGCTGGTCTTCGCGGCGTATGCCAACTTCCTGTACTGGCCGCGGAGCGCTGAAATTGAGCGGAAGGGACGGCACCATGAGGATCTTCGTCAAGACCGGAATCGGAAGGCGGCGCTCGTGTCTAACCTCGACCGCACGCGGGAAGAGGTCGCGAAGCTCAACGGCGACCTCCGGTCGGCCATCGCCCAGCTTCCTGACACCAAAGAGATCCCCGATCTATTGAGCAATATTTCGTCTCTCGGCCGGGAATCGGGCTTGGAGATCATCCAGTTCAGGCAGCGGCCGGAGCAGTACGAAGATTTCTACGCTGCGGTCCCGGTCGATATCCTGGTGCGGGGCGCCTACAACCAGGTGGCCGCTTTTTTTGACAAGGTGTCGCGCATGGCCCGCATCGTCAATGTCACCAACGTGGCCATCAAGAGCCCACCCAAAGCTGAGGGCGATACCGTTCCGTTGGACACCTCGTGCGCGGCCGTGACCTTTCGGTTTCTCGATGCGGCCGAGCGCGAACGTATCGCCAAGCAGAAGGAGAAGGAAAAAGGGGGTAAGCCGTGAAGGCGCTTGGGGCCATGTTGGCACTGCTTGCTCTGCCCTGGCTTGCGTCGGCGCACGCCGAGCAAGCATCACCGCCAGCGGCTGTCGATGGCGGTGCGAGCGCAGCGCCCGCTACGACGGCAAAGGGGGCCACGCATCGCGATCCCTTCCGTCCTTTCACCCTGGATATGCACCCCGAAGCACGTGTCCAAGCGACACCGCTGCAGCGGTACGACCTCGGCCAGCTGACGGTCGTCGCCACCATGTGGGATGTGAATCCGCCGCGGGCCATGGTCGAGGACAGCTTTGGCATGGGGTACATCGTCACGCTTGGAACGCCTATCGGACGTAACGGTGGCGTGGTCACGGCAATCGAACCGCAACGTGTGGTGGTGGAGGAACGCGGGCTCGATTTATACGGTAAAGAGCAAACCAATCGGATCGTTTTGGAGACGCCCAAGGAGGAGGGTCCCAGTCAACCAGTACGGGAGCGGAAATGATGCGATGGAGCGGGTCGGGTGCTTTTCGGTGGAGTATTGTCATTATGTGCGTCGCGACGCTTACGGGATGCGTGCGGCGTGGTGTTACCTCCGAAGAAGCGGTGTCGCCTGCCGTCTCCTCTGTGGAAGCCGGTGCGCAGGGAGAGCTCACTGAGACTGCGCTTCCGCAGGCCGCGGGGGCGCCGGCCGCCGCCGCGCTCGATGTTCGCGAGATTAAGCTCATAGAGGATAACGGCCAGCACGGCTTGTTTGTCAAGCTGAACCGGGCTCCGTCTGGGGTGACGCATTACGCCCTGGCGCAGCCTAATCGCCTGGTGATCGAAGTCGCGGGCGCCGACGGCGAAGGCGAAACCAGCGCCCAAAAGTATGCTGTGAACGACCCGGTGATTAACGAAGTCCGGGTCGCCCGTCACGAAGGCAAGATCCGTCTCACGTTGGGACTGCGCGGCGACACCGTGCCGACCTGTACGGTGGACAGTCTCAACGATACCGTCATCGCTTTCCTCGGAGAACCGACCGGGGGGACTCAGCCGGTGCGGGAGCAAGTCGTTTTCACGCGCCGCGCCGTCGGAAACCTGCCTCTGGAAACGGCGGCGGCCTCTGTGGCGCCGCAGCCGGAGACCAAGCCCGCGCGGCTCGCTTCTCCGCCACCGAAGCCGCTCGCCGAGCGTCAAGACGCTCCAGCCAGTGCGCGTAGGGATGACGCGCCTCGGGTTACTCCGGGAGGCCCACGTCAGCCCTATCATGGCCAGCATGTGTCGTTGGACTTCAAGGATGCCGATATCCACAACGTGCTGCGTTTGCTGGCCGAGGTCAGCAAACTCAATGTTGTGGCCACGGATGACGTGCGCGGCAAGGTGACGCTGCGCCTGTTCGACGTCCCCTGGGACCAAGCTCTCGACATCGTCCTCCAGGTGCTGAACCTCGAAAGCGAGCAGGAGGGCAACGTCATCCGCATTTCGACGGTCAAACGGTTGCGCGAAGAGCGTGAGGAACTGCGGAGAGCGCAGGAGGCTGCCAAGGCTGTCGAGCCGCTGCGAGTCGAATACCTTCGCGTCAACTACGCGAAGGCAAGCAAACTGGCGGAGATCATCAGCGGCCGTGTAGCTGCGGGTGCCACTCGGCAGGCGGCGCAAGGTGGTCAGACGGAAATGGGAGTGCTGACCAACCGCGGTAGCGTCTTCGTCGATGAGTATTCCAATACCCTGGTGGTGCGTGACATCCAACGCGGCATTGATAACGCCCGCGAACTGGTCCGCCGCCTCGACGTGCAAACGCCGCAGGTGTTGATTGAATCCAGTATCGTCGAGGCGACCACGGATTTCGCCCGCGACCTGGGTGTGCAGTGGGGATATAAGCATTCGGTCGGACCGCAGACCGGAAACCCGACCGGGGTCAATTTCCCCGGTACCATCGGGCTTGGTGGCTCAGGCCTGGGTACGGCGGCCAATGGGTTGCCGTTTATCGCCGATTTTCCGGCCAACGTTAAATTAGGGTCCGGCAGCGCGCTCGATTTGGCGCTGGGATCGATTGATGGCAGCCAGGCGCTGGACATCCGACTGTCCGCTCTCGAAACACAGGGCAAGGCACGGATCATTTCCCGTCCTCGGGTCGTGACCCTGAACAGCGTGGCGGCCACCATCAAGAGCCTGACGATCCTGCGCGTCAAACTGCCGGGGACCGGCACGGTCATCAACACCGGCGCGGGAGGGGCCGCTGGAGCCACATCGACTGCGACGGAAAAGATCGAGACCGGCATCATCCTGAACGTCACGCCACAAGTTTCGTCTGACGGGTTTGTGCTGCTCGACATATTCGCCAAATCCAGCCAGGCGGATTTCACGCACCTGACCGACGGCATTCCAAACGAAATCAGCCGCGAGGCCAATTCACACGTCTTGATCAAGGAAGGTCAGACGGTTGTGTTGGGAGGCATCTACCGCGACAACGCGGACTCCCAGCAGTCGGGGATTCCGTTCCTGAAGGACATCCCCGGTTTGGGCTGGCTGTTCCGGGATACCAATCGAAGCGACCGCCGTGAGGACCTGCTCGTATTCCTGACACCGCGGGTGATGGGCGGACCAACTCGAGGGCTGCCTTCGGCCGAAGAACTATGGACGCATCGCGAGTAAGACCGCCGCGCTACGGGTCGCGCGTGCGTGCCGCCCAGCGGTGCTTCGCGCCGTCCCTGTCGATGGCCGCGCCATGTGTGGGGGGGGGGCCGTGAACCAGAGCAGCGCCCGGCACTTGGCCGACCCACGTACCGAGACGGTCACGGTGGAACTCGGTGATCGTTCGTATCCGATCGTCATCGGCAGTCGCTTGCTCGAAGAACTCGGTACGCGCTTGGCGATCCGATTCGGCGGCGGTTCCGTCGCCGTTGTGACGAATCCTACCGTGGGGCATCTCTATCTGAGTGGCGTCGAGACAGCGTTGCGGCATGCGGGATTTGATGTCGTCAAGGTGGAAATTCCAGATGGTGAAGCGCACAAGAATCTGACCTGGCTTGCTTTCATCTACGATCGTTTGCTGGATGCGGGCCTCGAACGCTCGTCCCCGATCGTGGCCCTCGGCGGCGGCGTGATCGGCGATCTTGCCGGCTTCGCCGCAGCAACCTTTCTGCGCGGTGTGCCGTTCGTGCAGGTGCCAACCACCCTGCTGGCACAGGTGGATTCCAGCGTGGGTGGCAAGACCGGCATCAATCATCCAGCCGGAAAGAATCTGATCGGCGCGTTCTACCAACCGGGATTGGTGCTGATCGACATCGCGACGCTGAAGACCCTCCCGCGGCGCGAGCTGGTGGCTGGCTTGGCTGAGGTGATCAAGTACGGCGTGATTCTGGATGCGAAGTTGTTCGCGCTCGTCGAGAAAGAACTCGATGGCATTCTGTCGCTGGACGAGGAGTTGCTGCGCTACGTGGTGCGACGCTGCTGCGAGCTGAAGGCCATGGTGGTCCATCGCGACGAGCGTGAATCCGACTATCGCTCGATTTTGAATTTTGGCCACACCGTGGGTCACGCCCTCGAAGCGCTCACCGGATACCAACGTTATCTGCACGGAGAAGCGGTTGCCGTCGGCATGGCCTTTGCTGCCAAGCTTTCATCCGTTCGCGGCTACTGCACCAAGGAAACAACGCAGCGCATCGGGGAATTGCTGAAGCGGGCGGGGCTGCCGGTCGAAATGCCGCAGGGAGTGTCGGAGCAGCAATTGGCTAGCGCCATCAAGGGCGACAAGAAAGTATCGAGTGGCAAGGTGAAGTTCGTTTGCATCGAGGATCTGGGCCGAACCCGATTTGAGCACTTCACGGGGCCTGAGGTGGCTGCGCTGGCGGCGAGGTGAACGGAAGGAGGAGTTCATGCGGCGGCTGTGCGGATTCATAACCGGGACTGTTCTGATGACAGTGCTGTGGAGCGGATGCGGTTCGACAAGCAATAATGACCAGTTAGTCATGCAGTTTATCAGCTTCGACAACACCGGAATCATCCAAGAAGACTCCGTGGGTGAGACGAGTGCTGTCGTCGACAATGTTCAGGAGAAGCCGTGCTCAGGGACGCAGGACAATGAACTCTTTACCGACACCCTGATCAACGCGGTCTTCCTCAACAACGAGGCTTCTGACATTACTTTGGATCACGTCGTGATCGACGTTGGCCCGACAAGTGGCTCCGTGGTGCCGCCGCACGCTATCGGCAGAACCCTTCCCGGCGGTTCGTGCTCCAACATCTCCGGACAACATTGCGCGTCTGATGCGGATTGTCTTGCCGTATCCGGGGCGTGTGTGCACAGCGACACCACCGTCAGCGACATTCTGCTCTTCTCAACCGACGAGAAGACGCGCATCCGTAGCGGTACGTATCCCGTGAATATCACTTTCTTTGGCTTCGACGCGAATCGGTCCTTTCAAACCAGCACCGTGTACTCGGTCACCTTCAGGGACCTGCAGAACTGCACCACTACGGGGGGTGGGGTGACGCCAACGGCACCGCTTGGGTCGACGCCGACCGCAACTCGCACGCCGACCGCAACTCGCACGCCGACCGCAATGTCGACACCTACCGCGTGATGTGAGGAGACGAGAGATGGAGCGCCAGATGATGAGAGCCAGGTTGGGCCTGATAGCTGGCCTGGCGTTGCTGGTTGTGAGCTGCGGCGGAGGAGGCGGTGGAACGTCATCGATACCCCTGGCTACAAGTGGCAACCAGAGGACGGCGAGTTCCAACGCCGGGTCGATTACGTTACGCATCGACAATCTCAATCTGAACGCGAATGATACGACGCCCTTCAGTGTGGTGCTCAATAGTTCGAACGGTCACCCGGTTGGTGAGGGCACACCGGTCACGATCGTTGCCGATCCGGGTTTGAGTGTATCGATACCTGGCAGTACGACGACCGGGACGACAACCACCGCGCTCACAGGCGCGGACGGCTCGGTATCCGGCGGCGCGACCGCTACCGGACAAGCGGCCGGAGCACTAGCCCTGGTCGCGTCCGCCCCTGACGCACCCTTCAGCGGCCTTTCGGTGGCACTGACAATTCTGGTGAGTCCGCCTCCCGCACCTTCGACACAGACGCCGACGGAAACGCCAACGCAAGGGACGCCGACGGTTACTCTGACGCCCTCGGTGACGACGGCGCCCACGGCGACTGTAACCCCCACTCCGACGTCGACGCCGCAGCCTTGTGCGGACGTGCAGACGATCATTGCGCAGGCCGATTCCCCGAACATCAGTAGCCAGGCTGGCGGGAGTACCAAGATTACCGCGGTGGTGTTCGACTCGGACAATGTCAGTGTGCCTCGGGTCAATGTGTTGTTCGATGTGCAGCCGCGGATTGCATCCTTCAGCCAGATCGTGCGGGCAACTGACGACAGCGGCACGGCGGCGACTACGCTTACCATCCCTCCCGGTTCCAGTATCGGTGCGCTGACCGTCTCGACTTCGGCCTGCGGCAAATCGGGCACCGTGACCGTGAACGTTGTGTCTGGTGTGAGTACGAAACCGGTCACCACGGTCGTACTGCAGGCGGATCCTTCGACGGTCGGAAATCTTTCGGGCGGCACCATAAACCTCAGCGCGGCCGTCTTTGATTCTGATAATGCGCCGATCAACGGTCTCGACGTATTGTTCATAACGCCGCTGGGACACGTGAATCCTCTGACTACCCGTACGACCGTGACCGGATCCCAGAACGGCATCGCCAGCTCGGTCCTGCAAATTCCGGCGGGGGCTCCGGAAGGTCCCGTCACCATCAACGCACTGGCCGGCGGGGTCAACGGCTCCACCACAGTCACTATCGTGGCGGGGCGTGTTCCCCCCGGCACGATCAATCCGGGTGTGCCGCCAGGCGAGCCCGCCGGGATTACGCTGGGAGCTAGCCCCACGCACGTGCAGGTTGCGGGCACGGGCGGAATAGAGCTGGCCATGGTGATTGGCAGGGTCTTCGACAACAATGGCAACCCACTGAGTGGCGTCAGTGTGCACTACCACGTGGTGACCGCTCAAAGCGCTCCGGGTGCTGTGATTCTTCCGGTGACGACCCCGGTTCCGACGGGCTCACCGACTCCGACGCCTGCGACGCTGTGTCCGCCCGATGATCCAGTGTCCATTTCCGACATCGCCGGTTTCGCGGTCATACAGGTGCACAGCGGCTCCCAGTCGGGTCCTGTGACGGTCGCTGCCTGCGCCGACACGACCATCTATGGCGTGCCCGCGCCGATTCAGGAACAACAATCTGTGGTGACCGTGACCTCTGGCTTTGTGAGCCGGCTAAACGTCTCCATTAACGAGAAATCCAGTGACAATAACGACGGCACCTTACTGACGATACTCAGCGCAACCGTGAGCGATGCGCAAGGCAACCCCGTGGAAGACGGGACGGCGGTCTTTTTCGAGGTGCTGCTGGCGGATGCGACTGACCCGGCACGCGAAGTAGCGCTGTTCGGCAACGCCCTCACCAATGCGCCTCCGCCCTGCGATACGACGCAGTTTGTCAAGGACACCGGCATACCCATATCGGCGCGGCCGGGCAACGCGATCACCTGCCTCAAGTTTCCACCCCAATTGGAGGGTACGGAGATTCAGGTGCGCGCCTCTGTTGCGGGCGTTGTCAACAACGTGAACGGGCAGGCACTGACGTTGCCGGGCGTCATCGGCGACCTGGAAGTGAGCGTGATGCCGCCGACCGTCTCCGTCAGCGCCAGCCAGGACGGGCTTGCCATCGTGCGGGCGTTCGTGTCTGACAGCAACCTTGACCCCGTGCGCAACGTGCGGGTCCGCTTCACCTCGTCCGTCGGGACCATCAGCCGCTCGGTGTTGAGCGATGCCGATGGCGTGGCTGACGCCACACTTGTCATTCCCGCCGGCACGCCCGCCGGCACCGCCACCCTCCGTGTGGTCGGTGGTGGGCTGCCGATCAAAATTATGTCGGTGCCCATCGTCAATACGGGCGGTGGAGCGACCCCGACGCCCGGCGGCACAACGCAACCGAGCGCGATGCGGTTTGTGAGCGCGCAACCCGATACCATCGGTGTGCGGGGGTCGGGCTTGCCCGAACAGTCTGTCTTGACGTTTCAAGTTACGGACGGACTGGGCAATCCGCTGAGCGGCGTCCCGGTGTATTTCTCGATCGCGCGGATCTCGAACGAACAGGTCAACCCGGCGCAAGCCACCAGCGACGCCAACGGGAACGTGCGGGCGACCCTCACCAGCGGCGAGCGCGCGATGAGTATCCAGGTTACGGCACAAATTACTTCCGTCTCGCCGCCCATCACCGTCCGTTCAACTGCAGTCAACGTTCTCGGCGGACCTCCCTCGCAGCCGAACTTCAGTCTGGCGCGTGAGTTCAACAACATTTCGGGACGCGTGACCTTCGGCTTGAAAAACCACATTACGGCGTTTGTCGCCGACCGCTTTGGCAACCCCGTGCCACCGGGCACGGCGGTGAACTTCACCACCAAGAGTGGCGCCATCGGCAACCAGACGAGCACCGACAGCCTCGGTCAGGCGACCGCTGACCTGATCTCCCAGGCGCCGCTGACGGATACCGGGATTGTATCCACGCTGGTGACGACGATGGGTGAGCGACCCTTTGTGGACGCCAATGGCAACGGCGTGTGTGATGCGCAAGATCAGCTGCTGGCCGTTCCGGAACCGTTCTACGACGCGAACTGTAACGGTACCTATGATGATGGTGAGGATTTCATTGACCTGAATAACAACGGCCAGTTCGATGCCGATCAGGGATCGGGCACGCCGGCCTGTGGTGACCAGATCGTGGTTTTCAGGAATACCTGCACCACCTTCTCGGCCGAGACCAGTGCGTTGCTGCTCTCTGTTCCGCCTTCCGCGTCCGGGCCGGTGGATGCCGGCGGGTCGCGCGACTTCGTTCTCCTGGTCAGCGACAACCCGGATATGCTGGGAAACCCCGGGGTGGGCAATCCCATCGTCGGCGGCTCAACGGTGAACATCGCGGTCAACGGCAGCCGCGCAAAGATCAACGGCCAGACCAGTTTCACGCTCGCCGACGCGATCACGTTCAATCATCTGACCGAGGTCAATCGCTTTCCCTTCACCGTCACGGATGGAAATCCGACGGCGACCACGGCTGAGTCCGATCTCATCATCGCGACCGTGAAGTCAGATGTTGGGTCATTGGCGGCGGGCGGTAATGGTTCGGTTACGGTACAGAGCCAGATCAACTTCCTGGCGGCTCCGACCCCGACCCCGACCGTGACCCCGACGTTTACGCTGACGCCGACCTTTACGCCAAGCTTCACGCCGACGTTCACGCCGACACCGACGTTCACGCCGACGGTGACGCCGACGTTCACGGCGACCGCTACCCCGACAATTACGCCGACACCGACCCCGGCGGCGGCGCATATTCAGGTCGCGCTGTTCGTCAACCAGGCGAGCAACAACTTTGATGGAACGTTCACGACGGTGATCAGCGCACTCGTGACTGATGCGACCAATGCGGTAGTTATGAACGGCATCCCGGTGCAGTTCAGCGTCGTGCCCACCAGCCCGACGCCGATCGTGCCGGCCGGGGTCGCGGTGACGAGTCCGGGGTACACGGGGCAGGCCGCGCCGTGCACGTTGGGCTTCCCGGTGGTGCCGCAGCCGGGCGATGCGCTCTCGTGCATCAAGTACAATCAGACGCTGCAAGGGACGACGGTGACCATCAAAGCCGAGGTGCAGACGCCGTCCGGTCCGATTTCGGATACGCAAACGATCGTACTGCCCGATTTGCGGACACCGACCCGGACGGCAACGGCAACACCGACGTTAACGCTGACGGTTCCGCCGACGTCGACCCCGCCCGGTGGCACGCCGCTGCCGAGCGCGACCACCACTGCCACACCGCCAGCCGGATCGATTCAGTTCGTCGGCGCCTTGCCCTCTTCCATCGGCGTGCGCGGCTCAGGGATGCCGGAGCAGTCGACCCTGACCTTCAAGGTGAATAACATCCTTGGTAACCCGATTCCGGGCGTGCTCGTACAGTTCGTGCTGTCTGGTACCGGGTCGGAAAGTCTCAACCCGCTGACCGCGCTCAGTGATGCAGGTGGGCTGGTGAATACGGTGGTGACCAGCGGCACGCAAGCGACCAGTGTGCGCGTGACCGCCTCACAAGTCAGTAACCCGAGCGTGTTTGCTCAATCCACGGCCGTGAGCATTCTAGGTGCCCCGCCCGCGTTCAATCACTTCAGCATGGCAGCACTGAAACGCAACATTCATGGCCGCGTCACTTTGGGCCTGACGGACCAGATCAGTGCCTACGTCAACGACCGGTTTGGCAATGCCGTTCCGCCCGGCACCGCCGTGTCTTTCATTGCGAACGCCGCCAGCGTGGTGAGCCCGACAACCACGGACGCCAATGGTGTGGCGACGGCCACGCTGTTGAGCGAAGGGGTGGTGCCGCCGTCCGGTATCGTGACGATTCTGGCCTACACCCACGGCGAGGAATCGTTCCTCGACAACAACGGCAATGGCATCTTCGATGCCGGCGACAGCATCCTCACGGACGACGTGCCCGAGCCGTACATCGACTACCGGCCGTTGCCGGTGTCCCTGTCGCCCTCTCCACCGAACGACGCGAGCGCACTGTGTTCGGTTCCCCCACCGAGTTGGCTCTGCAACAACGGTTTCGACCCGAACACTCAATTCGAGATGTTCACGGACACCAACGGCAACGGACACTGGGACAGTGTGGCGGCGACCGGAATCGGCCAGGGCACGCATAACGTGTGGGATAGCAACATCCTCGTGTTCGGCGTGTTCCCAGTGACGTTCTCGGGCCTGACCCAGACACCGATATTGGAAAGCTGTAGCTGTTCCAGCTGTTCGCTCCCACAGCCGTGTAAAGACTTCTCCCTCCATGCGGGTGATTCGATGTTGTTTACGATCGATGTGCACGACGATTTGGTGAACCCACTCGAAGGTGGTTCGACCATTGTCATCACGTCGACTGCTGGCACCATCAGCGGTGGAAACATCAGCGTGCCGGACGACGAATCCTTCAACCAGCTGGTGGACGGTAAGACA
>DASVHW010000243.1 GCA_036382395.1 Candidatus Binatia bacterium
CACAATCTGTACGCCTTCTACGGCGTTCAGGCCTTGGACGGCAGCTTCAAGGACAAGCGGCGACCCGATTTTCGTACCACCGGCCAGCTAAACTCGCTGGGATTCCGCTACGACCATACCAATCTCCTGTCGTACGACAACCCGAGCCACGAGCGGAATTTTCGCGTCTACGGCGACTGGTACGACCGCGCCCTCGGCGGCGACTTCGATTACGTCGACTGGGGCGCCACCGCGGCGCTGACGCAGCCGTTGGGAAGCTACGGGACCATTGGCGCGCTTCAGGTCCTGGACGGCTTCAGCGAACCGCTCGGTGGGAGCTTGGTTCCCAACCAGGGCCTCTACAGCCTCGGCGGATCGCTGTCGATCCGCGGCATCGGGGCGGAGGAGGAACTCGGGCGCAATATGTTTCTCGTACGGGCGGAGATCCGTCACGACCTCTACCCGGAGCTCGACCTCAATCTGTTCGATCTCCTGGTGATGCGCCGCTCGCAACTGCGCTTCTTCGCCGATAGCGGTCGGGTCAGCAATTCCGCGGCGAAAGTTTACGATGTCGGTGGCTACGCCGTCGGCGTGGGCGTCGGTCTGGCGGCAGTGTACGACTTCATGGGGTTCTTTCCGTCGGTTGCGTACATCGAAGTCGCGACGCGGGTGGACGACGCGAAAAAGGCGAGCGACGTGCAGTTTCTCTTCGGTACGCGACAGGCGTTCTGAGCGGCAGGCCCGAGTCAAATGCCTTTCAGGGCTTGCCGGGTGCCGAAGCATCGTTGTAAGGAGTAACCAAAGGGGAAGTCGTGTGAATCGTGACGAGGTGAAGCAAAGCTTGAAGACACTTCTGGTGGAAGGCTTGCGGCTGGAGGGCGTTCGGCCGGAAGATATTCAAGACAGTGAGCCGATATTCGTGGAAGGGCTCGGTCTTGATTCGATTGACGCGCTCGAGTTGGTGGTGCTGGTCGAAGAGCGCTTTGGCCTGAGCATCCCCGATGAGGAGGTTGGCAAACTCGCATTCGCATCGCTTGATGCCCTCGCCGATTTTGTCCTCGCGAATCAGAACGGCACCGCGGCGCCGCAGGCGTAGCGCCGGATTGGCCGTGCCTGAAAGACGGAATGCCGGTGCGCAACAAGCTGCTCTGGGTGATTGCCGGCGTGGCGGCCGGACTGACGCTCGGCCAGGGCGGTGCGGCGGCGCGCTGTACCTCAACGGAGACGTGCCTGCGGGTGATTCAGCAGGCCCAGCAGGATATGCGCACAATGGCGGCCGCATTCGTCCAGGTGAAACACGTGAGTCTCTTGGACGAGCCGCTGGTTTCAAGCGGGCGTTTCATGTTCAAAAGGCCCGACCGTATCCTGCTGACACTTGAGGAGCCGCAGCCTTTGACGGTCACGATCAAGGGCCGTGACGTGCACATCCCGAATCTGCCGGAGCGCGACCGCCAAGGCCTCGGCATGGCGCCGATGGCCGCCATGTTCACGCAATTGAGTGCGATTTTCACCGGGTCAATGCAGGCGTTGGAGCAAGGCTTCGAGGTGTCGGCTGCGGAAGATGGTGCGGCGATCCAGGTGAACCTGGTCCCGCGGCAAGAGTCGTGGAAGCGCATGTTCCACTCAATCCAACTTCGCTTCGCGGGGCCGGGGCTGTTGGCGCAGAAGATCCGTCTCGACGACGCCCTCGGGGACAGCTTGGAGATCACCCTGAGTGATGTGCGGCGGAACGTTGATATCCCCGATGCGATGTTCGACATCGGCACGCCGCGGGCAGAAAGCAGCGGCCAGAAGTGACGCGCCACGGATGAAGCCCGAACCCCTGACACCGTGCGCCCGGGAGCGAGACCTGGCTCCCCGGCTCCCGCACGCGTACCCGTTTCGTATGCTCGACGGCGCCATCATGCTGGAGCCGGGCCGGTGGGCGGTGGGCATGAAGAATATCACGCGCGATGATCCGCTGGTCGATGGCGAGGGGGCGCTCGTGCCCGTTCTGCTTGCCGAGGCGATGGCCCAGATCGCCGGCCTGACGGTGTCTGATGCCTCGGACCCTACGTCCCCGGCTGTGCTGGCGCAAATCGACCGCTTCCGCTGTCATTTGCCGATTGTGGTTGGGGACCGCTTGCTGGTGGTGGCGCGGGTGGTGCGGCGATTTGGCTCGACGGTAAAGGTGAGAGCCAGCGTGAAGGTGGCGGGCCGTTTCCGTGCCGCTGCCGAGTTGGTGCTACATTGTCCGCAGGCAGTACAGCGCGAGCAATGAGTCTGAGAGTGGCCGGACGGGCACGGTTTACTGCTCTCACCGCGCTGGCCGTTGTCAGCCTCTGGTCGTGTTCGGTGCCGCCTCCTGTGCCTTCACCCCTGCCGGTGCTGGATCCGGCGCGGGCGCTCGAGACCGTGCGTGAGCGCGAAAACCGCATCATGTCGCTGCGGGCACGTTTTAGTGCCGACACTCAGCGCGAGGGGGAACGGCACAGCGCCGACGGAGTGTTGCTGGTCAAGAAGCCGGACAGGTTCCGGCTGCGCTTGATGTTGCCGTTCGGGTTGACCATCTTCGACTATGTCAGTTGGGGAGACCATGCCCAGCTGGCGCTGCCGATGGAAGACAAGATCATCAATGGCCGGCCACGGGACAACCGTGTGGCGTTTTCCCAGGAAGACCTCGGTCAGGCGTTTCTGCGCGGGCCGAACGCTTTCCCTGGGACCTGCCGCGCCAGCGCTGTCGAGGCGTCAGGAATTGTCGTCAGCTGCCGCGATGCCGCTGGCACCCTGCTGCGCCAGATTCATGTCGATGCGCACGCCGGAACGATCCTCGACGAAACCAGCTACGAGAGCGAGCAGCCGCGCCTGGTGATTCGCTATGACGACTATCGATCGGTCGGTGACGCGTCGTTGCCGTACCACATCGCATTGCGCTACCCGGGCCAGCATCTGATGCTCGACGTTGCCATTCAGCGCTACGAAGTGAACCCAGCCCTGGCCGACGATCTGTTTCAGCCAGTGGCGCCGTGGGCTGGATCGTGAGCTTTCCCTACGCCGTCTGGGTTGCTGCCATCGAGCGCCATCACCGGCTGATCGTGGTCGCGTCAGTCGTGGTGTGTTTGCTGTCCGCACTCTCGTTGACACGCCTGCATCTCGACATCGATGTCCTCAACATGCTGCCGCAGGGCCGGCCGGCCTTCGACGACTTCAAGTCGTTCATGGCGGACTTCGGAGAGCTGAACCAGCTGGTGGTGATGATTGAGGGTGAACCGGCGGATCGGCTGCAGGCGTTTGCCGACGCCTTCGCGGTCCGCCTGGCGGGGCTCGACACGGTTGCCGCGGTCCACTCGCGGATCGACGTGCAGCAGATTCTCGACGGCGTCCTCGGCCGCTACCTGTACAACTATCTTACCGAGAAGGACTACGCCGAGCTGGCGCAGCGCCTGACGCCGGCTGGCATCGATGTGCAGGTCGCGGCCGACCGCGCCATACTCAGTGCCCCGTTCGATCTCAGCGCCACCAAGGCGGTCGTCGAAGATCCATTAGGCGTGCGGCGGCTGGCGGCCGGCGCCTTTGCAGAGTCGTACACGGGGGTGGCCCCCAGTCTGAGTGGCGGGTACTTCGGTTCAAGCGACGGGAATGCGTTGCTGGTGCTGGTGCGGCCGAAGCAGTCGGCCTTCGAGGGCGGCTTCAGCGAGCGCCTGATGGGTCAGGTGCGCGCGGCGGAGGCCGAAACCCGTGCTGCCGTAGAGGCGCAGCATGCTGCTGTAGCTGTAGGGGCGCAGCATGCTGCGCCTCTACGCGTGGCGTATACCGGCAGCTACGTGTACGCGATCGAGGACGCGGCGACGCTGCAAGGGGATGTCAGTCGGTACACAGCCCTGGCGCTCATCGGCGTGCTTGCCGTCTTTTATGTCGGCTACCGCAACCTTCGCATCTTGCCGTTCGTCACCTATCCACTGATCGTGACGACGCTGGTGACGTTTGCGTTATCGCTCCTCCTGTTCAAGGAGCTGAACGCCGTATCGATCAGCTTTGCCGCAATTCTCTACGGACTGTCGATCGATTCCGGTATCTACTTCTACTCGCGCCTGCTGCAAGAGCGGCAACACCAGAGTCTGCGTGCGGCGGTGACTGCCACGTTGGCAGGGTTGGGGCGGGCGAACCTGGTGGCAACGACGACGACGGCGGCGGCATTCTTTGTGATCGGGTTTTCCTGCCTCGGGGCAGTGCGCCAGCTCGGGTTCCTCACTGCCTTAGGCATGCTGCTGACGACGGCACAGTTCTTCACGCTCTATCCTGCGCTCGGCTTTTTCGTGGCGCGGCCGGAGCATGAAGGTGTCGGCATATTCGAGACCCGGCACCTGGCGCGTGTGGCTGAAGCCGCAGCGAAGCGGGCGGTACCGTTGGCGACCCTGGCGGCGTTGCTGGGCGTGGCGCTTCTGTTTGCCGCGCGCCAGGTGACGCTGGATATCCACCTGACGCATCTGCGGCCGCGCCATTCCGAGGCAGCACGGGTGCAGGACGAGATCGCGGCGCGGTTCGGCTGGCAGGAGTCGGGAGGTGCGGTGCTCGTCCGCCGTGCCACTCTGGAGGAGGCGCTGGTGGATAGTGAAGCGGTTGGGTTGCAGCTGCTGCAGTACCAGAGTGAGGGCGTGCTGCAATCGGTGCAGAGCGTCCAGGCGGTACTGCCGTCGGTCCGCACTCAGCAGGCGCGGCTCGCCCTATACGATCAGTTGCCGCGGGCGACGGCGGTCGAAGAGCTGCGCGCAGCGCTGGCGCGCCATGGCTTCGTGGCACCACGGTTTGCGGACTTTCTTTCGCAGTTCCGGCAGCCGCGCCGCGACATCGTCGGCATTGACACCCCGGCGCTGGCGCCGCTGGCGTTCCTCGTCAACCATCACGTGCGCGTGCGGCAGGGTGAGTCCATCGTGGCGACCTACGTGCAGCCAGCCGCGGGGATCACCCTGCGGACCGTGGCCGAACGCCTGCAGCACGACGCCGGCAATCTTCGCCCCATTCTGGCATCGCGTTCGCTCTTGGAGGAGGAGCTCGGAGCGGTGTTACGCCGCGAACTGGCGCGCTTCTTCGTCCTGGGGTTGGTCGGTAACTTCCTGCTCCTGTTGATCAGCTTCGGCAGCGTGGGCCTGGCGGTTGCCGTCCTCGCCCCGGTGGTGCTGGTCGTGATCGCACTTTTCGCGAGCATGTGGGCGACCGGCATTGCGCTCGATCCGGTCAACCTGATCGTGACGGCGCTCATCTTCGGCATCGGTGTCGACTACGGAGTCTACATCGTTGCCCGTGCCCGTGAACGAGGGAGTGCGCCGGCGGCCATTCGCTACACGGGCAGGGCGGTGGTAGTGACGGCGCTGGCTACGATCACCGGATTCGGATTCCTCGGGTTATCGCGCTATCCGGCCTTGGCGACCATGGGCTTACTCACCGGGTTGGGACTGTTTCTCTGCCTGGCCTTGTCTATTATTCTCCTGCCGGCGTTGATGAAGCTCTTGTGGAGGAACGAGGGGGCGCAAAGATGGACACAGCGACTGTAGCGATGAGTGGCGCCAACGTGGGAGACCGTGATCAGGCATTACGTGACACCGTGGCGCGGGCGCGGCGCAGCGTCTTCTACGCCCGGCACCTCGCGGGGCACGAGTTGAACGGGCGTGCGGACCTTGAGCGGCTGCCATTGACGTTCAAGCAGCACCTGCGCGACGCCGGTCCTTTCGGCATGCTGGCGGTGCCGCCGACCAAGGCATGGCACTATCACGAATCGAGCGGCACCAAGGGCGAGCCCATCTCCACCTGGTGCGGGTTGGCGGAAGTGCGCGTCATGGCCGAGCTGATGCGGCGGATGGTGCCCGAGCTTTCGGCCGACTGCATCATGCTGAACCGGTTCCCCCTGTTCGCACCGGTGTCGTTCATCTTCGAAGACGCGCTCCGTCTGGTGGGTGCCTGCCACATCGCCGCGGGCAACGTCAGCTGGGATGTGCCCTTCACGCGCGCGCTCGATTTCATCCGCCGGCTGCCGGTCACGGCGCTGGCGAGCTTGCCATTCGAGCCGATCCTGCTGCGCGAGCTGGCGCGTGAGCAGGGACTCGACGTCCAGCGCGATCTGGGCTCGGTGCGTGTGGTCGTTTGCGGCGGCGCGGTGCTGCCGCCGGCGCTGCGTCGGGTGATCGAGAAGGACTGGGGCGCACGCGTCGCGGAGATCTACGGATCGAACGAGACGATGGGGCTCGGGCTGAGCTGCGTCGAGGGGCAGCTGCACCTCTGCTCGGATCTGATCGAGGCGGAGGTCCTCGATCCGCAGACGCACGTTCCGGTGCCACCCGGTGAGATGGGCGTGCTGACGGTGACCAGTATGGTGCACGAGGTGATGCCGCTGGTGCGCTACGTCACCGGCGATCTCGTCCGCGTCAGCCCGGAGCCGTGCCGGTGCGGGATTCCGGACCCGGTGTTGCAAGTGTTCGGTCGCCTTGACGACGTGATTGAAATCGATGGCGCCCGCGCCACGGCATACGACGTCCTCGACGGCGCCTACGAGTTTGCCGATCACCTCGACACGCGCATCTTCTTCATTCTGGTGCGCCGCCGCGGGTTACACGTTCTGATCGAGGTCGCTGATCCGCAGCACGCGCGCGATCCGGCGGCGGAGCGGCGGCTCAACGAACGCATCGGCCTTCCGGTCACAGTCGAGTATCTGCCTCACAATGAGGTGATGGACCGCAGCGCGCTGTTTCGTACGCCGAAGATCTACAAGCCGAGCCAGATCAGCGACTGGCGCGGTGAAGGTCGCAAGCCCATCACCGTCATGGAGGCGCTGCTGGAATGGCCGCGTTTCGACGCGCGCACACTGATGCATCTTGGCTTGCGCCAGATCCGCAACGCACGACGACGGCGCCGGTACCTGCGGGAGGATCGCCGCGAGTGATTCGAGCCGTGGCGGAAGAGGCGCGCGCGGAGCCTGCTCCGACATCCCAGCGACGGAGCCGTATTGCCGTGGTCGTCAACCCCCACTCGCACACCGGCGCGGGAGCAGGCGCGTGGGCGCGGGGACGCGAGTCCTTGCGCCGCGACGCCATCGTCTGCGGAGAACTGGAGACCTGCGCCGACGGCGACAACGTCCGGCGTATGACGCGCCTGCTCGGCGACACTCGCCCCGAGATCGTGATTGCGGCCGGCGGCGACGGCACGGTCAGTGACGTCGTACAGGCCATCATGCTCACGA
>DASVHW010000244.1 GCA_036382395.1 Candidatus Binatia bacterium
CAAGGACATCTATGCCTTGACGCCGGAGGAGTTGAAGGACGTGCCGAGCATGCCGGCCAGCCTGGATGAAGCGCTCGGCAACCTGAAGAAGGACCACGAGTTCCTGCTGCAGGGCGACGTGTTCACCGAAGACGTCATCGACACCTGGATCGAGTACAAGATGGCGAACGAGGTCAGCGCCATGCGCCTGCGTCCGCACCCGCACGAATTCGCGCTGTACTTCGACGCCTGAGGCGAACTGCTGCGACACGCCCCTGGCGGCGAAGGCGGAACCTGTCTTGGAAGGGCGCACGACTGTGCGCCCTTCTCATTTTGGGGAGAAGCGGGGTCAGTTCTGCTGCCGCGGCTCCACTCTCTCACCGGCAAGTTCGCTGTCCGCCTCGAGGCACAGCAGACGGACGCGGCCGGTCGAGAGGATTTGGCCGGCCTCATTTCGCGCTGTGGCTTCCCAGACCTGCGAGCGGCGGCCGCGGGTCAGTGGCGTTGCCGTGACCCGCACGCGCCCGGCCCGCGCCGCACGGATGAAGCTGGTGTGGTTCTCGACCCCGACAACGGATCGCCCGCGCGCCATCGCGTCGATTCCGGCGCCCGTGGAGCATGCCGCCTCGACTGCCGCGCAGTGCACGCCACCGTGGACGATGCCGTAGGGCTGCAGATGCTTCTCGTCGACGTCGTACTCGATCACCACCTCATCCCGCGATGCCTGCACGTAGCGGAAACCCATGGCGACGTCGAACCCGGTGAGCCAGCCGTTCAGAAGTTTTCTAGTGTCTGCTTGTGTCTCATTTCCCATAGTCTAAACCACAATTCACGGTCATGGCGCGAACCCGTACGCCTGGACCTTTCAACGGTGAGATTGCCTTACGAATCCCGCTTCACCGGCGTGTAGATCATTGTCGGCAACGGCGTCACCTTCCCGCTCCCATCCGGCACCGAATGGATCTTGCTGGGACCGCGCTTCTCAACCTCGTCAATGCGGACGACGGCGTGGAGCGGGATGTACGTACGCTCCACCCCCAAGAACTCCCGTTGCAGGGCTTCCTCCGACGGATCGACGACGACGGTCGTCTTCTCGCCGAAGATGAGACCCTCGATTTCCACGAAGCCGAACATACCGCCCTGACTGATGTTCTTGGCGTAGACCTCGTAGACCTTACCCTGGTTGAAGAACACGACTCTATAAATGTGCTTTTTTGCAGCCATTGGCTCCGAAGACTAACCGAATTGTGATGCGAAATCGACGTCCGCAGCGACGCCCGCGGCGCCGGTGCCCTGGGGCAGCTCCCCATTGACGGGTCCGAGGGCCTCCGAATCGACGATGAAGCGCACTGCCTGAGGGACAACTGACCGGCGTCAGAACCGGTTGCGAATCTCCATAGAGGGTCACCGCAACGCGGCGATTTGGCGGACGGCTTCGAGCACCTCGGCTTCGGTCTGAGCCGGCCGGAGAAAGATGAGCCGATGCACGCCAAGATCGGCGAAGCGTTTGACGGTGTCAGGTTCGATCTTCGCGGCTGGCGTGACGCTTATCTCCAAGTCTCCAAGTTCAGTAGGACGTCCGAATTCACGCTGCGCGGCCCGTAACCCTTCGACGCACCGCGCGGTGGCATCGAGACCGAGGGCAAAACCGTACCAGCCGTTGCCATGAGCCACGGCACGCCGGAAGGCGTCAGGTGAGGCGCCGCCGATCACGACCGGCGGGTGCGGGTGCTGCACCGGCCGGGGGAACGCCTGGATGCCGGCGAAGTCGACGAAGCGGCCATGATAACTGGGCCGTTCCTGTGTCCACATGGCCAGGATTGCCTGCAGATACTCAATAGTGCGGGCACCTTTCGATGTGAACGGGATTCCGAGCGCGTCGAATTCCGGCTTGAGATAGCCGATGCCAATCCCGAAGATCAGCCGGCCACGCGATGCTACATCGACGCTGGCCAACTCCTTGGCCAAAACCAGCGGGTTGCGCTGCGGTAAAATGATGATGCCGGTGCCGAGTCGGATCGTCTTCGTTGCGGTGGCGATGATGGCGAGGGCGACGGCGGGATCCAGGAACGGAGTCTCCGGCGGAACGGGGGAGGGCGGTGCCTGCGGATCAGGCAGGACGACGTGTTCACCGGTCCAGACGGATTCGAGCCCGTGCTCTTCGGCCGCCTGCGCGATCCGCAGCGCCGCATGGGGGTCGGCACAGGGCCCGATGTTGATGCCAAACAATCCGAATTTCATGCCACACCTCGTGATCTCGCTCGCTTTCATACCCCTGATTGGCTCACATGGCCATCACCCCAGGCTTTGGCCCGAGCTGATGGGCAGGCACCTTCGACGGCGCCGGAGCCGCATTGCCTCAGCCAAATAACTGTGTGATATCCAATAGACCCGTTGAACTCTTGCGCCGATGCATGGCAGTCGATCAAAGGAGGACGCATGAAGCTCTATCATTGCCCCCAGACGCGTTCGATACGGATTTACTGGCTGCTCGAGGAACTCGGAGTTCCGTATGAACTCGTACGCCTCGACTTCACCCCAGCCAGCCTGAAGGATCCCGAGTACCTGAAAGTCAATCCGCTAGGGAAGATCCCGTCGATTCAGGATGGCGATCTGACCATGTTCGAGTCCGGAGCGATCCTCGAATACATCCTCGAGAAATACGGCAAGGGCCGACTGGCGCCGGCTCCTGGCGCGCCGGCGCGCGGCCCCTTCTTGCAGTGGGTCCATTTCGCCGAAGCCACGGCCATGCCGCCGCTGGCGGATATTGCGCAGCACTCGCTTTTCAAGCCCGAGTCCGAACGCCTCCCGGCAGTTGTGGCGGACGCGAGGAAGAGATTGGCCGCGGTGCTCGACGTGCTCGAGCAGGCACTGGCGGGTAAGCAGTACCTGCTCGGAGCCGAATTCTCGGCGGCCGACATCATGATGGGATATTCCCTGCTGTTGACGAAGTGGTTCGGGCTGTTGTCCGACACCTACCCAAACGTGGTCGCCTATCTTCAGCGCCTCGAGCAGCGTCCCACGCTGCAGAAGGTCCTGGCGTAGGCGGCGAAAGGGCGACGCGCGTTGACGCAGCCCGCGAATCTCTTTGCCGGTATTCCCGCCGTGCTCTCGGAGGAGGTGATCGAACCCCTCGTTCAGGCCGGGTCGTTCCGGCTCGAACGTATCGTGTCAGCCGGTCAGGCGACACCACCGGGCCAGTGGTACGATCAAGCCCGTGACGAATGGGTGATCCTCCTCACGGGAAGTGCCGGACTGCTGTTCGAGAGTGAGAGCGCGCCGCTGGTGCTCCATCCGGGAGACCACGTTGTCATCCCGGCGCACCGGCGGCATCGGGTGGAGTGGACCGATTCGACCGAGAAGACCATCTGGCTGGCGCTGCATTACCTGGCCGAGTGAACCGCAGTTGACCATGTACCTCGCGTACGGCCCGTGGGCTTGAGGCATGAGACTCGTTGAGTTTGGGTCAAGTTTCGTTCGCCTCAAGCCCTGGCGTATGGCTTATGGTTCCTGACCATATGCCATATGCTATCAGCCATATGCGCCAGGCACTGGCTTATCGGTCTGAGGCGTTGCCTCGCTAGGAGTACGTAGTATGCCCGATTGGAATCTCGCTGATTGTTTGGATTGCGTCGCCGCCGTCCGTGGTGATGAAGAAGCCCTGCTGCAGGGCGAGCGGCGGATTTCGTGGCGCCAGCTCGAACGGCGGGCGCGGAATCTCGCCGCCTGGATGCTGGAGCAAGGCGCATCGCACCAAGGGAAGGTCGCGATATACACCTACAACCATCCCGCTTTCATGGAGACGGTGTATGGCGCGTTCAAAGCGGCGCTGGTGCCGGTGAACGTCAACTACCGGTATCGCGAGGAGGAACTCCGCTACCTGCTCGATAACGCCGATGCCGAGATCATCGTCGTGCACCAGGACTTCGTCCCGCTCTTCACCAAGGTGCGGGAGGCGCTGCCGAAGATCAAAGGCGTGCTCGTCGTCGCGGACGGCAGCGCCGCGGCGTTGCCGCCGCGGGCATATGACTACGAAGCGGTTGCCGAAACCGATCGGCCGGTGCCCGCGGTGCGGCGTAGCGGCGACGATATGATGTTCCTCTACACCGGCGGCACCACCGGGATGCCGAAGGGCGTCATGTGGCGGCAGGACGACCTGTACTACCGCTTCGCTGCCGGTGGGCTCGGTGTGCCGCCTGCGGACATGGCCGCGTTCGCGGAATACGTGCAGGCGCCTCCTCTGCGCTTGCGTACGCTCATCGGTCCGCCGCTCATGCATGGGACCGGCTGGTTTACCGCAATGATCGCTTGGCTCAGCGGCGGCACGGTCATCATGGCGGACAATCCGATCACATTCGACGCGGCGCAATTTCTGGAGGTCGTGGACCGGACCAAGCCGACGTCCATCACCATCGTGGGGGATCCGTTTGCGAAACCGATGTTGCGCGTGCTGGAGTCGGCGCAACGCCAGTACGATCTGTCGTCGGTGGCCATGATCGCTTCGTCGGGGGTGATGTGGAGCCAGGAGGTGAAGCGGGGCCTGCTCGAGCACAACCCCGACATGATGCTGGTCGATGCCTTCAGCTCTTCCGAAGCCTTGGGTATGGCCTTGTCGTTCACCACCAAGAACGATGTGAGCTCGACGGCGAAGTTTCAGCTGACGGACAGTACCAGGCTGTTCGATGAGAGCCTCAAGCCGGTCGAGATCAAGCCAGGAGTGAAGGGCCTGGTCGGCGTCGGCGGTCACCAACCCGTCGGCTACTACAAGGACCCGGAGAAGACGGCCCGGACGTTCGTTGAGGTGGACGGTGGCCGCTACGTTATTCCGGGTGACTGGGCGGTGGTCGACGGCGACGGCGCGACGCTGACCGTGCTCGGCCGCGGCTCCGTCTGCATCAACACCGGCGGCGAGAAGGTGTATCCAGAGGAGGTGGAGGAAGTCGTCAAGCGTTATCCGGGCGTGCACGACGCGGTGGTAGTCGGCGTTCCCGACGAGAAGTGGGGTGAGGCCGTGACCGCGGTCGTATCGGCCTCTAATGGTCCCCTCGATCCCGAAGCGCTCAAGCACTTCGTCAAGGAGCATCTCGCCGGCTACAAGGCGCCCAAACACGTCGTCCTCGTCGACGAGGTGTATCGCTCCCCAGCGGGGAAAGCGGATTTCAAGCGCACCAAACAGGTGGCCATGGAGGCGCTGGGGATTCGCTGCTAGGTCGGACCGCTCGTAGCGGCCGTCAGATCCGCCAGCAAGGCTGGCCGTAGGCCGGCAATCCTCTCGCCGGATGCCGAGCCGTACGGCCTCTTGTCGCGTAGCGATTGGGCGCGATCAGATCCCAGTGGGGATCTTGATGGGCCAATTGGAGGCGATGGTCCCGCCGTCAACCTCGAAGATCTTCCCCGTCACCCAGCTGGAGGCGGGTGACGCGAGATAGAGCACCGCCATGGCGATGTCCTCGGGCGTGCCGAGGCGCCCCATCGGAGTCAGCGCTTCCATCTGCCTCTTCAACTCCTCCGACGCCGACAGGAAGGGCATCAGGGCATCGGTCGCTGTGGCCCCGACGGCGAGGGCGTTGACGCGCACCCGCGGGGCGAACTCGAACGCCAGCATCCGGGTCATGTGCGAAAGTGCGGCCTTGGCCGTGCCGTAGGCGACGAACCCCACATCGACAAAATGCGCCAGCGCGCTCGATATGTTCACGATGGAACCGCCGCCGGCCTTGAGCATGTGAGGGACGCTCAGGCGCGTGAGCAAAAACGCCGAGCCCACGTTGAAGTGGAATGCCGCTTCGAAGTCTTTCTGGCTGAGATCCAGCGCCGCGGTCGGCGCCGTGCCGCCGGCGTTGTTGACGATGATATCGATACGTCCGAACTTCTTGACGGTTTGTGCGACGACCTCTTCGATCTGCGAGGAAACGTTGACGTCGCACGGGACCGCTAACGCCTGGCCGCCCAGCGCGCGGATCTGCTCAGCGACCTTCTCGAGCCGGTCCGGGGTGCGTGCAGCGCACACCACGGATGCGCCCATCTCCGCGAATGCCAGGGCGCTCGCTCTGCCGATGCCGGCACTGGCCCCGGTGACGATGGCAACCTTTTTGTCGAGTCGAAAACGATCAAGAATCATGTCCTTCTCCTATTGTGCGATTCGGCATCCCGTCTCTAATGATACCGGTGGCGTTCCACCGCGAGCTACCTTTATCCCGCCATCGTCGGCAGGTGCAACACAACCGCAGGTGGCGGGCTTGCCCCTGAGCCCGTCTGCCGCTTCTTGACCCTGAGCCGCGTCTGACTATCCTCAGTGAGGAACTGGCAGTTCGGAGGATGGAGATACTGAATGCGGAAGAGCAGTCCCAAGCCCACGCTGCGCGACCTCGGCGCCTTCAGCATCCTGCTGTTGATCCTCGTCGGGCACCTGGCTGTCCCGGCACGTGCCGAAACTGAACTGCACAAGCTCGAGCGACGGTTGCTACGGCCTCCGGCGATTCATGTCGAGCCAGGGTTCACGGCGCGGGTCATCGTGCCGCCGGGAGAGCTCTACGATCCCGCCTGGATGCGGCCGCGCGGTGCCGTCGTGTGGGTCAACGATGATGGCGGGGAAGAGGGCGACAAGGGCGGTCGGATTGTCGCCATCGATCGAAGCGGTGGCATCGTGCCGGTCGCCGATCTCGGCACGCTCTTGCCGGTGGTTGGCTTCGACGTCGCGCCGGATGGCTTTGGAACTTACGGGGGAGACATCTTCACGCTGGCGCAGGCGCGCGCCGGGCTCGCGGCGGCGAGCGCGAATCACGTCATTCAGCGGGTACAGCTGCACCGGCCGCCCACTGCCAGCGTTTTCTGCACGCTGCCAAACAACGGGACGGTGAACCAAGGGGTGAGTGGGTTCGGGGCCGCCGCCGGCTTTGGGCCCGAACACAGCCCCTTCGCTGGGAAGTTTTTCGCGGTGACCATGCTGAACGCCACGGTCTATCAAGTGACGGCGGACGGTGCATGCACGCCTTTCGCGACCTTCGACCCCACGCGTGTTGGCGTACCGTTGGGGCTGCAGTTCGCCACCGATCACGCCACCATGTTGGTGTCGGTGAGCAAGCATGGAGCCTCGGGCGACGCGGGCGCCCAGCGTGGCGCAATCGTACGCGTGCGGCCGGATGGCGGCATTGAAGATGAGCCAGTTGCCAGCGGTCTCGCCGTCCCCACCGGCATGGACTTCGCCCCGGAAGGGTTTGGCTCGTATGGCGGGCAATTGTTCGTGGCCGATGCCGGCGACTTCGGCATACCGGTGAAGATGACGCAGCCGGTGGCCGACGATGGCACCGTCTATCGCATCACGCCTGACGGCCGCGCGCATCTGGTCGCCTCCGGATTCTTCAATCCATCGGGCGTGCGCTT
>DASVHW010000245.1 GCA_036382395.1 Candidatus Binatia bacterium
TACAGCCTCCTTGAATGGCTCAACGGCGCCGACTCGATCCTTGAATCCAATGACTGTGCCTTCGAGGGACCGCGCACGAACAGTACTCTTCAATTTCCGAAGGCTCTTGAAGTCACGGGAAGGCTCATGATCCTATGGCGGGAGCTTCCGCTCAATCTCTCCCGAGCTAACACGGAGTGGCTCAAGGGGGGCATTCATCATTACCTTACGCAGATAGCCCCCGCGCTTGATTATGGGGTGGTCGGTACCACCGTCTTTCACGTCAAGTACGTTACTCTACCTCTTCCCGACGAGCAGCAATTGGGCTTTCAGCTCATGCTCTCGTTCTGGTCGTGGGGTGACACCGAAGAGGAGGTCATGGGCAATCTGGATCGCACTGTCCAGAACATCCGGGAGGCCCTTCGCGCGGTCGTGCGGGAGGCCAAGGACTCCATCAGCAGTCATGCACCTGGCGCCTAATCCCTCGTTGCAGCGGACTCGCTGCGCTCGCCGCTGAACTCGATATCGCGCCCCGGGCGCGTATTGACGACGTACGTACAGTATGCAATGGGGAAATATGGATGCTGAATTCTGGCTCAACGGCATCTGCTTCAAATGGGATCGCAAGAAGGCAACGTCGAATCTCCGAGATCACCACATTGCGTTCGAATTGGCCTGTGAGGTCTTCTTCGATCCCTTCATTCGTTGGCTGAGTTCCGAGATGGTTGACCGCGAGGAGCGCGAGACGGTGGTAGGCCTGACAACGGGCTGGAGCCTGGTTGTGGTTGCGCACGTCGAACGGGGAGAGTTTATTCGCATCATTTCGGCGCGTCCAGCCAGTGCTCAGGAGAGGAAGACCTATGAAGATCAGTGATCTGCGCAAGCGGCTTCGTAGAGACCGACCGATGGCAAGTGTTACGCTCCGGATGCCACAGGACGTTATCGACGACCTCAAACGGGTGGCGCCTCTATTGGGGTTCTCCGGTTATCAGCCACTGATCCGCGGGTACGTCGGACAAGGGCTGCGTCGCGATTTGGAGCGCATCGAGGGACCACCAGACGTCGCTCGTATAGTAAGGAGTTTGCGGCGGCACGGAGTGGCAGAAACAGTAATCAAGTCCGCTGTCCAAGAGTCACAGTCGGACCTAACTCAGCGCTCCACCCGACGGCGGGCAGGAGGCCATTCGGGGTGATTGCGGGGTCCCAGTTTGCCCGCCGCGGGTGAGCTTGGCCGTTCAGCGCATCAATTCGCCGGCGTTCACCAGCAGGCTCTGGCCGGTGATCATGCGGGCGCGGTCGGAGCAGAAGAAGATCACCGCGTCGGCCACCGCTTCGTCGGGCGGGATCTCCCCGAGCGGCATGTTGGCGGTGATGCCGCGGACGATCTCGTCCTCGGGAACGCCGCGCTCCTGCGCCTGCCACTTCACGAAGATCTCCACCGGCGGCCCCCACATCCACGTCGGCACCACCATGTTCACACGGATCTTGTCGGGCCCCAGCTCCTTCGCCATGTAGTACATCGCCGACAGTAGCGCGCCTTTGGAGGCTCCGTACGCCATCTGCGGCAACTGCGGTTTGTACATCGCCTGCGTGCCGATGAGCACCACCGAGCCGCCACCGCGAGCCCGGAGATGCGGCGCGGCGGCTTCGACCACCTGGACGGAACCGATGACATTGGTGTTGAACGACTTGCTCCACTCGTCGTTGGACGTGCTTTCCAAGGTGCTGGAGATCAGCTCGAAGGCGGCTACCTGGACAACCGCATCCACTCCGCCGAAGCGATCGACCGCCGTCTTCATCAAGGCGCCGCACTGCTTGGGATCCGTGATGTTGGTGCGACAACAGGCGACTCGCTTGCCCGAAGGGTCCAGCTCGGAGGCGATGTCCCGGAGCTTGTCTTCGGTTCGCGCCCCCATGACCACGCTGGCGCCATCCCGCAAAGCAGCAGCAGCAATCTCTTTCCCCAAGCCCAGGCCGACGCCTGAGATGACTACGGTCTTGTTCTTCAGCAGCATCCCTGCAACCTCCAATCCACGAGAAACGAAACGTCGTTGCCGGTCTTCAGCGCATGACGTGCCGCGCCGTGAAGATCGGCAAATCGAGTGTCGACAGCAGTCCAGGCTTCGCGGCGCAAACGGCGGGAATGGCGTTCAGCACGCGCATGCCGCTGGCACACAGGCCACCGGTGTTGTGGTCGCCATCAGCACCCCTGAGGTGAAAATCACAGTTCAGGGACGGCGAGCCCTCGATGATGACGCGGTACGAACCGCTCCCGGTGCCCTGCGGCCAGTGCGGCGCCACCTCGTCGTGCATGCGCGTGACGTGCTCGACGACGATTTTCGGACGGCCTTTCACGATGCCCTGCACTTCGAAGCGCAGACCGGCGGCGGTGCCGGCTTTGACGGTGCCGAGCGCGACCTCGAACGTCTTCTCGGCGGGCACACGCTCATAGACTTCACGCACCTCATCGAGCTGCACATCGAGCGCGTCGGCCATCATATCCACCACGCAGCCCCAGGCGAATTTGAGGTTGCCGCGCTGCAACAGCAGCGGCGTCTGATCGAGTGGCTGCCCGAAGCCCATGATGTCGAAGAGCGTCGTGGCGTTGTAGTAGGTGGAGTAGTTCAGGATCTCCAGGATGCGGACCGACTCGACACGCTCGCAGACGCCCATGAGAACGAGCGGGATGAGATCGTTGGCGAACCCCGGATCGATGGCGGAAGTGAAGCACGACGTGCCGCCGGCCTTGCAGGCCTGCTCCAACGGTTCGACCAGCACGCGCGGCGCCGTCTTCGGATAGGTGAGGAAGGGGACCGACGTCGACACCACGTTTTTCCCCGACCGCAGGCAGCGCGCCATGTCGTCGATCGCGTCGGCCGGCCGCAGGTCGGCGTTGGCCATGTACGAGACGCAGTCGGCCTTCATCTTGATGATCTCGTCGACATCGTTGGTGGCGACGACGCCGATCTTTCCCAGGCCGGCAAGTTCGCCGGCATCTTTGCCCACCTTGTCCGGACTGTGGACCCACAGCCCAACCAGCTCGTAGTCGGGATGCTCGATCAAAGCCCGCAGGGCGTGCTTACCGACGTTGCCCGTTGCCCACTGGATGACTTTGTACGGCATTAGGACACCTCCGTCCGTGCGTTCCTACATGACGCGAGGGGGCTGCGCCAGACTCGGGCGGCTGGGCCGAAAATCACCCGTGCGGTTCGGGCGAGGCGAAGCGGGACTTGTCTGTCGCCTTCATGTACGCTTCGTCGGCAGTGATCTTGTGCTCGTTGAGAAATTTCCGAATGGCATCATCCATCAGCTGCATCCCCTGGCCGCGGCCACCCTGGATGATGTTGCGAATGTTCGGCGTCTTCCCCTCACGGATGGAGTTCGCCAACGCGGAGTTTGACAACAGGATCTCGTTGCAGGCGACGCGAGCATTGCCATCGGCGGTGCGCAGCAGAATTTGCGCGCCCACGCCCTTGAGACAATCCGCCAGCATGGTGCGAATCTGCGCCTGCTGTGCCGCCGGAAAGGCATCGATGATCCGGTCCACCGTCTTGACGGCGGAATTGGTGTGTAAGGTCCCGAACACCAAGGAGCCTGTCGTTGCGGC
>DASVHW010000246.1 GCA_036382395.1 Candidatus Binatia bacterium
GAACTGATGTTGTAAGCGGTGACTGGCGGCACCGAAAGGGTCGCACCGCGTGACCTCGTGTTGCACTGTGCTCGCGATCGTCGTGAGGGGTGGCGCTGGCTGTCCCGCGCCTGCAACCGCTACGGTGCGTGTGTTGCCGTAACCAGACGGCGGATAGCGTAAGCGTAACTTGACGATCATCGACAATGGCGCTGGCGGGAGCGGTGCAGCGCACGCGGAGCCTCAACAGATGCCCGCTCCTGGCGCTTCCTTGGATCACAGGATGAGTTGACTATAGTAGTCGCCAAATCTAGTATACTAACCGTGGGTACCACGAAACGAAAAACAGTGATCAACGCGGAGGCGTCGCAGATCGAGCGGGTTCAACCACTGATAGAGGCCGGGCGGTACCGGACGCTCTCCGAGTTCGTGCGGGAGGCCATGGACGAAAAGTTGCAACGGATCGAGCGGGAGCGGCTCGCGGAGGCCGTGGAGCGCTACTGCACGGCTGGACACGCGGTTGAAGATCTCGACCTGATCGACGCCCAGGCCTTCGATCGCAAGCAACCGTCACGCAAACCCCGAGGATCCGGCCGTGCAAAGAGGTGAGATCTGGTGGGGAAGCCCTGCCCTACCGGGAGGATCGCGCAAGCGAAGACCGTTCCTGATCGTTTCCCATGAGGCGTTCAATTGCAACGAACACTATCCGAAAGTGATGGTCGTGCATCTCACGACGGTGCGTCGCGCCGAAGGAGCGTATCCCTGGGAAGTCGATCTGCCGCGCGGTAGCGGTGGGCTGGAGGTGAGCAGTGTGGCGAAGTGCGGAGAGATCTACACTCTGCTGAAAGCTCACCTTACCGAGCTTTCTGGGACGCTTCGCAGCGAACACATGGAGCAGGTCGATCGCGTGCTGGCGGTTGCGTTGAGCCTCCCTCGCTGACGGCAGGCGCACACTTTACGCCGGCGCTGGTCGAAACGCTCGCCGACGTGCGCACGCGCGGCTGGCTGGGAACGCCGGGCAGTTGATCCCGGCTAGAACCAATGCCAGTAACTTGAGGGCCTCCGAGGTGGCGGGCACCCTTCGGCCGCTGAGAACATGCGGCCTCCTCAGGGTGAGCGGTATCTTGTGATGCGACAATGATTCTCCGCTCATCCTGAGGAGGCGCCGTCCTTCAGGCGCCGTCTCGAAGGATGCGATCTTGGCACGATGCCGCTTACGTTACTGGCATTGGGGCTAGGCGACGACGCCGGCCCCACGCAGCGCAGCGATCTCGCCGGCCAGACCGATCTCCGCCAGGATCTCGTCGGTATGCTGCCCCAGAGTCGGGGCCGGCGCACCGGGCGCCGCCGGTGTGCCGTGAAAGCGTGCCGGCGGCCGCGTCTCGCGTAGCTTGCCCGCCACCGGGTGCTCTCGTTCGAAGAAAATGCCATTGACCTGTACCTGGGGGTCATCGGGAAGTTCCTCGAGCGTACGCACAATCCCGTAGGGAACATCCTCGGCATCGAGACGCTTGCCGGCCTCGTCGCGTGAGAGGCGGGCCGCGGCCTCCTCGATCCTGGTCACGAAGAGTTCGCGCACCTCCTCGGGATGGCTCATACGCGCCGACAGTGTCGAGAAGCGAGGGTCTTCGGCGACCTCGGGAATCCCGAACGCCGCACAAAGACC
Source organism: Candidatus Binatia bacterium (assembly GCA_036382395.1). Lineage (NCBI taxonomy): Bacteria > Candidatus Binatota > Binatia (SeqCode) > Binatia bacterium. The sequence goes on from DASVHW010000246.1 coordinate 1,646, forward strand.
CTGGAACTCCCGGTCCTGCAGCGGCGCGAGTGTTCCGTACCCGTCGGTGAAGCGTGTGAGGAAGTAGCGGCTCGGGACCGTCGGCTGCCGGTTCACGCCGTCGCCGAGCATCATCAGATCGGATGCCGCGTCGGGCCAAACGAAGGCGATGGCCGTGTCCAGCATGCTCAGCTCGATGTGCTGGCCCCCACGACCGCGCTCGCGGGCGAACAGCGCCGCGCCGATCGCCGCCGCCGCCGAATGGGCCGTGAGCTTGTCGCAGATGAGCTGACGAATCAGCTTCGGTTCGCCGGCATCCTGCACGGCGGCCATACCCGAGTACACCTGAATGACGTTGTCGTAGACGCGCTTCTGCGCGTAGGGGCCTGAGGGCCCGAAGCCGCTGATGGAGAGGTAGACCACCCCGGGGTTGACCTGCACGATGGTGTCGTAGCCCAAGCCCATGCGCTCGACCGCACCGGGCCGGAAATTCTGCACGAACACGTCACAGCCGCGCGCCAGCTCGAGCAGAACCTCCCTGCCGCGCTGCTTGGAGAGGTCGATGGCGATCGAGCGCTTACCCCGGTTGCAGATGTGGAAGATGCCCGACATGCCGTTGCGATTGCTGCACACCCAACGTAGCACGTCGCCGATTCCAGGAGGCTCGACCTTGATCACCTCCGCCCCCTGATCGGCGAGCAACGTCGTGGCCAGCGGACCCGACGCGACCGCAGACAGGTCCAGGATCTTCACACCTTCGAACGGTCCGCCCATGATTCGCTTCTCCTCGTGTCCCGCGTCGGACGTTTGAACATCTGACCACCTCACCCCGGCCCTTCTGGAAAAAGAGGGAGCGCCGATTGTGCCTTACCAGCGCCCATCCCATCAAGCAGAAACTGCCGATCCACCCGCTCTCAGCGCTGAAGGGACGATGAACGACGCCACTCGAACTCACCCCGCCTTGACGTCGTTCTCCGCCGCGCCGTACACTGTCGCCATGGCCACACCCCACCAAGAAAGCATCGGCGCGAAGGAGTCTTCCTACACCGCGAGCTTCGAACCCAACAGTGTGTGATGTCGGAAGAGCCTGTCGACGTTTTGATCATCGGTGCCGGGGCGGCGGGTGCCGCCTTCGCTTGGAGCCTGGCGGAGACGCGCATGAACATCCTCTGTCTCGAGCAAGGCGACTGGATGGATCCAGCCAAGTATCCGGGCGTGAGGACTGATTGGGAGGTTCGCCAACTCGGCGACTTCAACTTCAGCCCCAACGCACGCGGGCGGCGCGAGGACTATCCCGTCAATGACAGCGCCTCACCCATCCAGACCTCGATGTTCAACGCCGTCGGCGGCAGCACCATCATGTACGCCGCCCACTTTCCGCGCTTTCACCCGTCGGACTTCAGGGTCAAGACACTGGACGGTGTCGCCGACGATTGGCCCGTCGACTACCAGCGCCTCAAGCCGTTCTACGACATCAATGCTCGCATGATGGGAGTGTCGGGACTGGCCGGCGACCCGGCGTATCCTCCCAAGGAAGTGCCGTTGCCACCGGTTGCGCTCGGCAAGTTGGGCGAGACCATCGCCAAGGGGTTCAATCGGCTCGGCTGGCACTGGTGGCCGTCGGATAGCGCCATCACGACTCAGGAATACGAAGGCCGCGCCCCCTGTATCAATGCCGGCACGTGCGTCTTGGGATGTGCGCAGGGCGCGAAGGCCAGCACGGACATCACCTACTGGCCTGCGGCGCTACGGCAGGGCGTGACGCTGAAGACGCGCTGCCGCGTGCGCGAGATCACCGTCGCCGAGAACGGCATGGCGGACGGGGTCATCTACTACGATGCGGATGGTGTGGAACGCAGACAGAAGGCCCATGTCGTGGTGCTGGCGTGCAATGGCATCGGCACGCCCCGACTCCTGCTGAACTCTCGCTCGACGCTCTTCCCCGATGGGTTGGCGAATCGCAACGGCTTGGTGGGCAAGAATCTGATGTTCCATCCCTATGCCATGGTGACGGGTCTCTTCGACGAGCCGCTCGAAGGATACAAAGGGCCCACCGGATGCTGCATCATGAGTCAGGAGTTCTACGAGACCGATCTCTCTCGCGGCTTCGTGCGCGGCTATTCGTTCGAGATCCTGAGAGGATGCGGGCCGGTTTCCACCGCCCTGCGGGGGATGCAGTGGGGACGCCTTCCATGGGGAGCGGACCACCACCGCGCCTACGCCGATCTCTTCGACCGGACCGCGGGCATGGTCGTGATCTGCGAGGACCTTCCGGAGAGCAGCAACTGCGTGACCCTCGATCCGTCTCTCGTGGACTCCGACGGCATCCCTGCACCGAAGGTGACCTATCGCCTGAGTGAGAACAGCAGCAAGATGCTCGAGCACTGCGTGGCCAGGGGGAAAGAGGTGTTGGAGGCGGCCGGCGCAAAGGAGACCATCGCGGAGGCTCCCCTGCCGTTCGCCGGCTGGCACCTGATGGGAACGGCTCGCATGGGTACGGATCCGAAGCGCTCGGTGGTCAACGAGTGGGGTCGCTGCCACGACGTCCGCAACCTCTTCATCATCGATGGCAGCATCTTCGTGACGGCAGCAGGCGTGAACCCCACCAACACCATCCAAGCCCTCGCCCTCTACATTGCAGGCACGGTCAAGAAGAACCTCGCCAACCTATTTGATTGAGACTGCGCAGAGACGAAGCCAATAAGGGACACCTGGCATGAGCGACGAGACCAACAATCGCGGTTTCTCCGCAGACGAAGAGCGCGTGCTGGCAAGCGTGCTCGACGAGATCATTCCGCCGAGTACCGACGGAAAGCTGCCTGGCGCAGGGCGGCTCGGCCTGATCAGCTACATCAACGCGGCCTTGCAGAACACGCCCGAACTCAGATCCATGATCGTGCAAGGGTTGTCGGACCTCGACAGCCTGGCACGCAGCCGGAATGCGCCGGGCTTCGCGGTGCTCTCCAGAGAGGACAAGCTGCAGTTGCTGAACGAGCAAGCCTTCGTCCTGCCTCTGACCTTCCATACCTACGCCGGCTACTACCAGCATGCGCGCGTCGTCGAAGCCTTGGGGCTCGAGGCCCGCCCCCCTCATCCCAAGGGTTACCACATGGAACCGAACGACCTCTCACTCTTGGATGGCGTACGGCGGCGCCCCAAGCTGTACCGAGAATAAGGAGTCTGCTCATGCCGCGTGCGACGTTGATCGAAAACCTGTCCGCAGGCGTTCTGCTGATTACGCTCAACCGGCCGGAGCGCAAGAACGCTTTCAATCACCAGATGTGGTGCGACTTCCGCGATGCGCTGGCCGAGGCCCAGGAAAGCGATGCCGTGCGAGTAGTGGTGGTCACCGGTGCGGGTAACGCGTTCTCTGCCGGACAGGACTTGAGCGAGATGATGGGCGGCAGTCCCGTCGAGTCCGGCGCTGAGCACGGCTTCAGCTCGTTCATGGACCGCCTGTGCGTCTTCGACAAGCCCCTGATCGCCGCGGTGAACGGCGTCGGCGTGGGCATCGGCTTCACCCTGCTGCTGCACTGTGAATACGCTTACATTGCGCGCGGCACGCGCCTCCGTGCCCCGTTCATCACCCTCGGCGTGGTTCCCGAAGCGGCGAGTAGTTACCTCCTGCCGGCGCTGATCGGTTACCGCCAGGCGATCGACCTGCTCTTCGAATCGGATTTCATCTCGGCCGCGCGCGCCGTCGAGCTCGGGATCGCCACGCATCTCTGCGAACCCGATGATCTGCTCCGCACCGCCCTCGACCGCGCGCGCCGCCTGACAGCAAAGCCGCTCGGCTCACTGCGCTGGACGAAACGCCTCCTCCTCGCTGCGCGCCAGGATCAGGTGGCCGCCGCACGCCGACGCGAGGATGCGGCGTTCATGCGCCGTGTCGGCTCTCCCGAGAATATCGAGGCGGTGTCGGCCTTCTTCGCAAAACGCAGCCCCGACTTTTCCAACGTTCCCCCGAACGACCGCGAGGAGTAAGCCGCCCTTCAGGGGCTGCGCCGCCGGTACGCCTGGTCGAGCAACTCGATGGGGTGCACGACCGGAATGTCGAGCCCGGCGCGGCGCAGGCCGGCTCGGATCTGCAACACGCACCCCGGATTGGCGGCCGCGACACAGGTGGCGCCTGTGGCGCGGATGTTGGCGACCTTGCGCTCCTCCAGGCGCTGCGCCATCTCGGGCTCGGTGAGATTGTAGCTGCCGGCGCTGCCACAGCAGGTGTCGGAGTCGGACAACTCCACCAGCTCAAGCCCCGGTATCTGTTTCAGCAACTTCCGCGGTGCCTCACGCAC
>DASVHW010000247.1 GCA_036382395.1 Candidatus Binatia bacterium
GTGGCTGATCATGGACACCAGGTCGGCGTCGGAGATGCGGTTGAGGGTCTCGCCGTCGGAGAAGGCGTGCGGCTTGGTGGCGAGATTATCCATGTTGGAAACGCGTTCCGGCGTGGATTCCGGATCGTGACAGCGCGCGCAATACTGCTGGCTGAGCTGGCGGCCGAGCCCCTGTTGGTAATCGAGTGCGATTGCCTCCAGCTTGAGCTCGTAGTTTTTTCCGGCTTTGTCGCGGGTAGCGGCGGTGAAGTGATAGCGTCCGGCGGCGCCGCCGAGCGAAACCTGCGAGGTGAATTGCCCGCTGGAGTCGGTGAGACCGGCGGCAGGATTGAACGCGACACCAACCGGGCCGCGGAATTCAACGTAAGCGCCGCTGACGGCGGTGCCCTGCGCGTCATTCACCTGCACGACGACAGGCTGGTCCAGTAGCGCGCCGGAAGGTGCGATCTGCTTGCCGCCGCTGACTTCGGTGATGGCGGCGCCGAAGGCGGTCGGGGCGGCAGCGGTGGAGGCCGGCGGTTTGTGAGTGCAGGCTGCGGTGACGGCCAACAGGAGAACGGAAAACACCAACTGGCGGAGATTGCGGTTCATCGGCCCACCTCCTGCGGCGTGTGCGCAGTCATGGCAGAGTGGGTTTTCGTCTGCTTTCCGGTCAGCGACATCAGGTAGGCGGTGAGGGCGCGCGCGTCGTCATCGCTCAGGTGCTGATTCGGTTCGATGGTGCCGGGGCGCAATTCCTGCGGGTTCTTCAAGTACTGAAAAATCCACGCCGGGGTCAGGCGCGAACCCACTTGGCTGAGGGTGGGGCCGACGTAGCCCTTGTCCTTGGCCGAATCCACGATGTGGCACGACTGGCAGGCGTACTTCGAATAAAAGAGCTGCCTTCCCTGCTCGACCAGCGCCGGCGCATAGCTTGCCGGCATGGAGTCCCGCTCGAAGGCCGGATCCTGATACGCGGTCATGATGTAGTCGCTGAGAGCTTTGATTTCGGATTCGCTCAGGTTGAATTTCGGCATGCGGCGGGTGAGCGCCGGGCGCAGCGTATTTGGGGCTTTGAGGAAATCCGCGAGCCATTTCGGCTGGGCCGAGCTTCCTTCCCAAGTCAGGTCGGGGGCCATGTCGCCGCCGCGGCCGTTGATCTGATGACAACTGAAGCAGCGAAGGTCACGAATGAGCTGGCCGGCAGATCCAGCCGGATCGTAATGCGATTCCGGCTGGGCGGCAATGCGCAACGCCGGCGGTTGTGACTGCGCGCGATCGGTGAGGGCGAGCAGCGCGGTGGTAAGGGCGTCCACCTGCTGGGCCGTAAGACCGAACTGCGGCATCTTCAGGCTAGGTCCAAAGCTGCGCGGGTTGCGGATCTTGGCGCCGAGGTAGTCGGGCAGCGTGTGGCGCATCCCTGCGGCAAAGACAAGCTGCGCCAGCGGCCTGCTGCCGACACGGCTCAGTTCGGGAGCGAAATTGTCGGGGCGGCGAATGCCGTTGATGGCGTGGCACGACGCGCATCCGTACTCGTTCACCAGCGCCTTGCCATGCGCGACCTGCTGCGCTGTGGCATCAGGGAGGTGGACATTCGCCACGAAGTCAGGGTCGGCCTTGGCCGCCAGGAATCCTTCCAGGGTCGCGATTTGCGGCTCGGAGAAGCGGTAGTGCGGCATGCGCGTTTCGGGGTCGTACGCGCCGGGATTGCGCAACCAGGACCCGAGCCACTCGGGCTTCGCCTTGGTGCCGATCTTGGTCAACTCAGGCCCGAGATCGCCACCCACGAGGGTGCCGGCGGCGTTTTGCACGGCGTGGCAGGAAGCGCAGAACGATTCACCATAGAGCGACGCGCCGGCGGTGGGATCGGGAGACGACTTCGCCGCTGCCGGCTTCGCGTCGGACAGGCCGGGCAGCGCGATGGACGTGCTCTGCGCCATCAGGAAGGCAGTGACGTCGCGGGCATCGTCGTCGCTTAGGCCGAAGTTGGGCATGGTGGCTGTGGGTGAGTATGCTTGCGGATTCTTGATCCAGGCGTAGATCCACTCGCGCGTTGTCTTCTGCGTGATGTGCTGCAACGTGGGCGGGGCGTCGGTGCCCGTAACCTGGGTCCCGTCGGGCTGGCGGACCAGGTGGCAGCGTACGCAGCCTTCCCGCGCCAGCAGCTTGCGGCCGTAATTCAATTGCGGCGTGCCGGCCAGATTGTTGAGATGGCATTGCCCGCAGGATGATTCGATGTACTTGGCGGGCACCAGGGGTTGTTCCCAGGCCTTGGTGCTGCTGTGCGCCTCTTCGACGGTGGTCGCCGCACCTTGGCCGCGGTGGCAGGTCGAACAACCAAACTCAGTGAGCGAATGCGGGATCGGCGGATGCACCCGGAACGGCTGCGTGCTGACGTCGGCGAGGCTGGCCTCCGTGAGCGCGACATGACAGGTCGTGCAACGATCTACCACGCCATACTCCGGCATCCAGATCTGCTGAATGCCCGGTTGCAGGCGGCGCTCCAGGCTGACCGCATCGGCGCGGCTGCGAATCAGGCCACGGTACTGGTTCTGGTAGTGACGCCACTCGCTGAAGTGGTTCTTGGCCGGCGCGATGGCGAGCAAGAGGAGCAGTACCACGCTCATCACGCCGAAGGCGCGGGCACTGTCGCTGGACCAGAGGCGGGTTACCAAGCCGAGTTTCGGTCGCATTGCCATTAAAAGCCACCCTGCCACGGCCAGACCCAGGACCATCCGGGTCCGCGGAAGAACGTCCCCACCGCGGTAAGTACCACCAGTTCCATCAGGAACCAGGTCATGATCCAAAAGGAGATCGGTCGTGCAACCAGCCAGCGGCGGAAACGGCCGGGAGCGTCGGGTGCGGACAACGCGGCCAGGAGCAAGAACGCAGCCACGATCAGC
>DASVHW010000248.1 GCA_036382395.1 Candidatus Binatia bacterium
GGAATGAGACGGTAGAGCCCCGCGGCGAGCCCTGGGCGAGCGGCCGCGGTGCTCAATGCGGCTCCGAGCTGCGTGCTGCGACGCACGGCCGGTAAGCGCGGAGCGCATCGCGGGCGAGAATCCCAAGGCGCATGGCGGCGAACTCTAGTCCCGTTGGCAGATTTCGGCAACGGCGACGCAAGGACGGGGACAAAGGGCCAGGCATGGGTGTTCAGACCCGGAAAGTAGGAAATAACGTAAGCGCCGGACTCTTCTGTTCGATGTCGGGCGGCGCGGGGATAGGGGTCTCCCCATGTGGTCAAGGATTGAACCGAGGATCTCTTTCGGATCGCAGCCGAAACCAGTCAGCACCTGATGCTCAGCGCGGCTTGAAGATCGGCCCTCGCACCTCTGTTTCGCCCCGGCTTGCTTGTTCGCCATGCCACGGGGCCGTGCTATTGGCTGTCGCATGGGGACGCTCCTCCACGTCATCGGCCTGCTGCTCCTGTTGACTGCCGGTGTGGCCTCTCTGACGTCGTTGCTGCTCGGACTGCCAGGAACGCTTTTCATCGTTATCGCGGCGCTGGTGTATGGGTGGGCGACCGGATTCGCGGCGGTCACCTGGTCGACCGTCGGCTGGCTGTTTCTGCTGGCGGTGGTCGGCGAGGGCGGCGAGTTCTTTGCCGGTGCAGCTGGTGCGGCCGGCGAGCGGCCTTCGCGGCGCGTCATGGTTGGCGCGCTGGCCGGTGGAGTTGTCGGTGGCTTGGCCGGTACGCCATTGCTGTTTGGGGTCGGTTCGCTGCTGGGCGCCCTTGTCGGCGCGTTCGCCGGTGCGGCACTCGCTGTCATCTCGGAGGGTGGAACGATGACCTCGGCACTGTCGACGGGACTGGCGGCCTTCCGTGGCCGGCTGCTGGGTTTTGTATTCAAGGCAGCCATCGCCGTGGTGATGCTCGTGGTGCTGGCCGCCGCAGTCTTGTGAGGGCGATCAACGAACGGGATCTTTTCGGGCAGGGAGGTCGTCGGGGGAAGAGCAGGTCGTTGCGCTCTAGTCTCACACCTGACGCTGCGTAGTCAGCGATTCGCCAAGACAGGCACGAGCGTCGCGGCGGTGAGCAGCAGCGGCGGGTACTGGGGCAATTCAGATACCTGAATCCGGCGGTTGAACCGGCAGCAATGAAGTGCACGAAGCCCACCTGCGTGAGCAGCCTTTAGGATATTGTCAATCTGTCAAACTATTGATTCGACTCAGCGGGCGCTGTTCCGAGCGGTTCGCTTCCAACCGATGCACTTCAACCCAGGGACACGCCGAAACTCGCGCAGATTTGCGGTTACCAGGCTGGCGCCACGGCTCCGGGCGTGGGCCGCGATCAACATGTCGAGCGCACCGATGACGGTGCCTTTCTTCTCCAGATGCGCCCGGATTGCTCCGTAATGACTGGCAGCAGCCGCGCCGAAGTCGGCAACAACCACCTGCCCCAAGAAGTCGTCAAGTTGTCGCCGCGGCCGGCTCGGCGCTGGCGCCTTGGCGACGCCCACTTCGAGCTCCGCTAACGTGACGCTGGAGATGACGCTGGCGTCAAGAGGCACGCGCCCACTCTCTGAGCCCTCGGGTGGACTATGGCCTCGAATCAGGTCGATGCACACATCGGTATCGAGGACGAAAGCGGTGGGCATGCCTGCTTACTCGAACCGCAGGTCTCGCTTCTGCTGCACCTTCGGTTGCTCCCGCCCAGGGAAGTCGCTACCCGCGGGGAACCGATGCCGCATGTGACGCGCCAGGTCTGCGAGGGTCTTGATCTTCGGCTTCGGACGCAGGACGACCGCCTCACCTCGCCTCTCGACGAGGACCTCAGTGCCCTCGAGCCGAAAGTCTTTCGGCAAGCGCACCGCCTGACTGCCTCCATGCTTGAAGAGCTTGGCCGTTTTCATAGCTATGCCGTGTATCTACGCCGATCACTGCAGACTCTGCAAGCGCGAACCGTGCGGGACGTCGCGATGATTCGGATATTGCACCAATCGAGACCGACAAGGCCGCCACCAGAATTCCCTCACCGCGACTCTACCGCTGTCACTCACCTTCGGTCATAGCATCGCCAACGGTGCCGACGCCGCGCGGTTTGTCAGCGCCCTCGTGCACGACCTGGGACCCAGCTCGGTTGCTGCTCGATAGTTGATCGGTTGCGCTTTACGGGCGCTCAAGGAAAGCCCGCACCTCCGAGGCTACCCGCAAGCCACTGACAAAGGCGCCTTCCACGGTGTCGGCAATGGTCCGTGTAGCGGCAGCTGAACCGGCCCAGAACAGCGACCCCGTATTCGCCGCCGCAAGGCGCGTTCGCGCGCCCGTGCCTCCCGGGCGCAGAAACGTGTAGCCGCCGCAGGCCAGCGGATCGGCCGCCCAGTCGATCCGGTGGAAAGTAACCAATTTCGGTGCCGCCTTGGGGAAATGCGTGCGCAGATCTTTCACCGCAATCGCAGCAGCTTCCTCCTCGCTGACCTTACCGAGAGCCGCGGCCCGCGGCCCGGTGCAGTACGCCGTCAGCACGGGCGGCTTGTCGTCTGTGCCGTAGAATACCGGCCAGTAGAGCGTGACCGGTCCGACACCACAGCCGAGCAGGGCCAGTTTCCTGGGCCAGAACCGCTCTTCGAAGCGGAGCAGGATCTTGAGGACCGGACCCATCTCCAAGCAGCGGAGCGCATCGCGCTTACTCTCCGGCAGTTCGGGAATGAAGCGCACCGCGCCTGATTTGAGCACGCCGACTGGCAGGGTGCAGACGGCGGCGCGCGCGGACAGCTCACGGCCGTCCGACGAACGGATGGCAACACCATCGGCGCCCCAGTGAACCGTTTGCACGGCAAAGCCGCGCCGAAGGTCTACACCCCGACCAATGTGCTCGGCCAGCCGATCATAGCCCTCCACCACGCGGTGATTCACGCCGGTTTCGAGTTTCAAGACCCCGTCTTCGACCAAGCCAAGCACGCCGACCTCGTCAATGCTGCCCGGCAAGTGTGCGGTGAGCACCATTTGCGCCAGAATCCTGGCGCGCCCGCGATAGCCGCGGCGCTCGATGAATTCTCGCGCCGAGATGTCGGGAGGTTTGTGCCGCGCGAGATGGCGGAGGATGGTGAAGGTCGGCCAGAGACCAGGATGGAGGAGCACGAACGGAAGCCAGTGCGCGCCGTATCCGATGTTGAACATCGTGTCTCGGATGTGTGGGCACGGGCGCGCCGTGAGTCCGGCCGCACGCACGTCAGGCCAGGTTTCCGCCCCGACGCCGTGGATGAATTCCGCACCCGCCTCCACAGGCTCGCCGCAGAAGTCGCGCCGAGAGTAGACCCGCCCGCCGATTCTGTCGCCGGCCTCGACAACGCATACGGGCACCCCAGTTCGCGCCAATTCGCGCGCGGCGGCGAGGCCCGCCACCCCCGCCCCCCGATCACGATCACATCTGTCATCGTCAACTCCGTGGCGACGAATGTTCCTGATCGAGCATGTTCACAGCGCCCTCAGGAAATACGCTCGCCGGGGCTGTGGCGCAAACCGGAAGCTCCCGGTGCGGCACGCTGTCCAGCATCCACCAATTTCCCGTGCCGCCGTTGGCGTAAGGCCAGACCCGATCATTCCCACCTTCGAGAACACCGCTCCGATCGCTTCTCGCGAACGCGAAGAGACCAGATCCTTCTGGAATTCCACTTGCCATTTTTTCGCTGGCAAGCTACTTGCCTGTCCGTCGTACTGTACCGAATACCCCGATGGAAAACGCTGTCATGAGGAGAGGGAGACGTCGCTTTGCGTCGTTCCGCAGTGCCACAATTGTAGTGGGAACGCTCATCCTTCTCATGACGTTCGCGTTCGCGCCACAAGCGCGCGCCGGGGACGGTGACGCGCGCGAGACACCGCCCAGCCAGCCGTTTGCCGAGGGCAAGCTCGTCTTCGAGGCCAAGGGCTGCGCCCGCTGCCACAACGTTTGGGGCAGCAATGGCGAGGCACATGTGGGTCCGGACCTCGGGCGCACCGGGTCCTGGCGTGACATCATGCAGTTTGCGGGTGCGTTGTGGAACCACACGCCCACGATGGTCGAGAAGATGCGTGCGCAGCAGATGGAGCGCCCGAAGCTTTCACCGGATGAGATGGGTACGCTCGCTGGCTATCTGTTTTTCGCGAAATTCCTTGGCGAGCCGGGCGACATCGAGCGGGGAAAGAACCTTTTCGAGCAGCGTGCGTGCACGCGCTGCCATCAGCTCGGCGGACGCGGCGGCACCGCGGGGCCACGGCTCGACGAACTCAGACCCTACATGTCGTCTTTCTTCCTGGCCCAAGCCTTGTGGAACCACGGCCCGACAATGGCGACAAAGATGGAAGAACTCAAGGTCATCCGGCCCCGCTTTGAGGATGACGACGCGGCGCACTTGGTGGCCTTCCTTCGCAGCGATGCGCCAGGAGCTGCCCCGCTGGAGTTGGCCTACGCCCAAGCCGGCAACCCACGAACAGGCAAGACTCTCTTCCAGGAAAAGGGATGCATCAAATGCCACGCGATCGGCGGGACCGGCGGCACCGTGGGTCCCGACCTCGGTCAGCCACGGCCGCAGCTCCATGTGGCGCAGATGGTGGGCGCGCTGTGGAACCACGGCCCGACGATGTGGGCAAAAATGAAGGACCTCGGCGTGCCGTTCCCCAAGCTTACGGACACCGAGATGTCGGACCTCTTCGCTTACCTGTACTACGTCCAATACATGGGGCAGAGCGGCAACGTGGCGCGGGGCAACGACCTCTTCCGCGAAAAATCCTGCTCCGGGTGTCACGCTGCCGGGGGCGAGGGGTCAAAGGTGGGGCCCGATCTCGCGGTTCCGGACGCTGTTCGGTCGCCCCTCCACTGGGCCTCGGCGATGTGGAACCACGCACCTGAAATGGGAAAGAAGATTATCGAGACACATTCCTCCTGGCCACGATTCGACGACGACCAGATGCGCGATCTGGTCGAGTTCCTGCGGTCGCGTAGCCACGGCAAGTGAGGTCAGTACATGAGTGAGAACCATTCCGACTCGCACGGTGAATCGGGACGCGAGGAGAACAGGGAACCGCTCGATGGCGAGTTCTCGATCGCTCGCTCGAACGCGCTGATCCCGCTGCTCGTCATGTCCGCCGTGACGGTGTTCGTAATTCTCGTGGTCATTGTCCGGGCGAAGCCCGTGGTTCCACCGGTGGGAGCACCAGCAGACAAGGCCTTCGGGCCGGCCGACTTCCCCATGGTGTTTGCCAAAGAGGAGGCGCTCGAGGCGGCCACTGGTACAGCTAGCGGGGCGGCGGCGATGGTCTTCCCTGTCCCTGCCCCGCCATTCAGCGAAGGAATCTTCCCCTGCATGGAATGCCACGCGGGCTTCCCTCCGAACCCCGAGCGCCGCCCTCTTGAAAGCATGCACAGTGATATCGTGCTCCACCACGACGAGGAGCACCGCTGGTGCCTCGACTGCCACGACGCGAATGACCGCAACCAACTCCGGTTGGCAAGCGGCGCACTCGTCCCGTTCACCGAGTCTTATCGATTGTGCGGCCAATGCCACGGAACGCAGTACCGCGACTGGAGAAGCGGCATCCA
>DASVHW010000249.1 GCA_036382395.1 Candidatus Binatia bacterium
GCGCGAACCGTCTGGTCATCAACGCTTTGCGTGAGTGGTCCCGAGATGTGTATCGCCGCGCCGGTGAGTCGATGGCGGGCAGCCCCAAGGAGAAATGGGCGGTGCTCACCGCGGAAGCGGCTCCGAGAATCGGAAGCGACATCGATATGCAGATGCTCAAGGGTGAGCCCGAGGCGATGGAGTTCAACGTCATGGGCTGCCGCTACGCCGACTTCTTTCGGCAGCTCGGAGAGCCTGAGCTGGGCGCAGTGCTGCTCTGCGAGATCGACGACCATGTGGTCGAGGTCGCTGGCCCAGAGGTCGAGCTGACGCGCACGCAGACGATCATGAAGGGCGCCAGCTACTGCGACTTCCGCTATCAGATGAAAAGTGGCGATGGTCCAAAGTCCGGTACCGTCTGATCGTGCCGCCAAGCAGATCCTGCCACGGAATTCCGGACGCCACCTTCGCCTGCATCTCCTTCTCAGCGTCGGTTGGTTGACAGACCGTCCAATTTGGGACCGCGGGAGGCACACTGCCTCGTCTGTGTCTGCGCGGCTGATGGCGGTGGTTTAGACAGGCGTTGGGCACAGCACTTGCTCGTTGGGCCTTGGAGTCTACTGGTGCTGTGACCACACTGACCGCAAGAGCGTACCAAGCTGACAGGCGACGGCTGTTCCATCGGCGCATGGTAACCGCGAGCATTCTCGCCATCGTGCTCATCCCGGGCTTCGGTGTCGCCGATTATTTCATGTACCGGCCCCATTTCGCCATCCTGTTCGGCACCCGCTTGGTGTCCCTGGCTATGAGCGGTGCGATTCTCGGCTTGCTCCAGGGTCGCTTCGGAAGGCGGCATCCAGGTTGGCTCGGCATGGCGTTGGGCGTTGAGGCCGGACTCGCGATTGCGGTTATTCCAGTCTACCTCACCGGCGTCGACACGTCGCACTACGTCGGCATGGCGCTGCTGATCCTATCCGTCGCGGCGATGCTCCCATGGGAGCCTCTCCAGCTCACGCTTCTTGCGATCCTGCTTGCGGCCATGTTTGTAACCGGCGCACTGCTCAATGGCGTGATTCCAAGCCTCACAGGATTCGTGACTCAGGTCTCGGCCATCCTGGTCGCGGGGGCGATCGCGCTGGTCATCAGCCTGCTGACTGAACGCATGCGCCGCTGGGAATTTGCAGCCCGCCGAGCCTTACAAGCGGCCTCCAAGGAGAAAACACGCCTCATTGAGCATCTACGGCAGACGACCGCCGAACTCGAGATGCTCAATTACGAAATGGAGGATCTTCTGTACGTCTCCTCTCACGACTTGCGCGCCCCGTTGATCAATGTGCAGGGGTTCGCCAACGAAATAAGCACGGGGCTGTCGGACTTGGGTGCCTATAGCAGCGATGCCCCTGAAGCGGTGGGTATTCGTACAGAGATTCAGGAATCGCTGCGCTTCATCCGGAGCGCCGTGAGCCGGATGGAGGCCCTCATCGCTGGCCTCCTGAAGGTGTCACGGATCGCCAGCCGCACCGACCCCACCGAAGAGGTGCGGCTACAGCATGTCGTCCAAACGATTATCGACTCGTTCCGCTACCAGCTCGAACAGCACCGCATAACTGTCAACGTTGGTCACTTGGCCACGGTGCGAGGCGATCCGGACCGGCTCAATCAAGTCTTTAGCAACCTCGTGGACAATGCGATCAAGTACATGGGGGAGAGTGCGCGCCGCGAGATCGAGATCGGGATGCGCAATGGGAATGGCGCCCCACCCGTCTTTTTCGTCAAGGATACGGGACCCGGAATTCCGGCCGAGAGCCAGGAGATCGTCTTTCGCTTGTTCCGTCGATTGGCGAATGGCGTACCTGGAGAGGGACTCGGGCTCACAATGGTCCGAAAGATCATCGAGAAGCACGGCGGCCGGATCTGGATCGAGTCGACTCCCGGAGAGGGAACCGCCTTCTGTTTCACGCTCGGCAGCCGAGTCCGGGCGCGACGCGGCGACGACGCAGAATGGGAAGCGCCTGGACACGCTAGCCCGACTGCCGCACCGCCGAGCTCGGTCCTCACACCGATACCCGAGCCCGCATCACAATGCTCTCCGACGCAGCGCCCTCGCGGGCGCTCCGCACCGGTAGAACAACACGCAAGCAATCGCCGGCGTCAGTGACGCAAGCGCGAACATCGGGCGGTAGCCGAAATGTTCGGCGGCGGCGCCGAAGATGAAGGCGCTGCTCGTCACCCCGAAGTTGAACGAGCCGTTGAAGAGCGCCTGGGCTCGGCCCATGTGTGCCTCAGCCGTCATGTCGACGAGAAACGCGTGCAGCGTCGGATAGCTGATGCCCTGCGCCGATCCAAACAGCGCACCGGCGCACACCAGCATCGGGATGCCGTGCACGAAGGCCATCGTCAGAATCGAACCGGCGAGGACCAGGAGCGTCGGCATGATGATCGCGCGACGTCCGAAAGAGTCCGACAGACCGGCGCCAACAAAGCGCGTCAGGATTGCGGTTGTGGTATACGCCGCGAAGAAGACCCCGACACGTCCCAGCCCCTCACCATGAATGAACGTTGGCGTGAACGTCATCACTGTCCCGAACCCCATGCCCGAGAACACCATGGTCGCTGCTACAACCCACTGGAGACGATCGAAGTGCCAGGGAGCAGGGTGCGCACCAGGCGACCGCACCACAATCCCGGGTGGCAACCGGATTGCCACCAACAGCGCGACTAGAGTCCATCCAATGGTGACGGCGAAGAGCGCGTGAAATCCCAGACGCCGGATGATTTCCTCACCGGCAGCCGGTGCGATGGCGTGCGTGAGCAAGACGGAAAGTCCAAAGACCCCGAGCGCCTGCGCCCGCCGATCTTGTGGTGC
>DASVHW010000250.1 GCA_036382395.1 Candidatus Binatia bacterium
GGTTGCCTTCCTCCCGGCATAGCTTCACCTCGACACCGTCGTGCACCGATTGCCAGCCTTGCGGGCTCGCCACTTGCTCGGCAAAGCGATCCAGGATGCTACGCGGTGCACCGAGCAGATAGCGTCGCCCGGTCTCCTGCAACCATTGGACATTGCTCTTGCTGCGCATTCCCCGGTCCATCACCCAGATCCGTTGGGCCAGCCCGTAGCGCGCTTCCATGGTCCCGACGATCGTCTTCACGGTGGTGACATCGGTGGTGTTCCCGTCGAACACCTCGTAGCCCCTGACGATGTCCCACAAGTCGGGACTGAACACAGGTCGGATTTTGTGGCAGAGACTATGGCGTGGCTGGGGCGGTGTTGGTGTGCGGGCGGGAGTTCACGCCCAAATTGCTCGCTCGGATTCGGGCGCGTGTGCATTCGGGCGGGGATGAGTTGACGCGTGCGGCGCTGTCGCGCGAACTGTGCGAGTGGACCGACTGGCGCGACCCGGCCGGACGTGTGCAGGAAATGAGCGCACGTGTGGCCCTGCAGCGACTGGAAAAGAGCGGGCAGATTGAGTTGCCGGTGGCGCGAGCGAGCGCGAGCGGTAATCGCGGATGCAGGCGTCGGCGAATTCGCGAGCATCGGCCGCGGGTGAGTTGCGAACTGGCCGAACTGGGAGTGATCCGCATCCTGGAGGTTTCGGCATCCAGGACCGCGGAGCTTTCCGCGCAATGGAACGAGTTGATCGAATGCCACCACTACATTGGCTACGTGCCGGCGGTGGGCCGGCAGAAGCGCTACCTGATGATGAGTGAGCGCTACGGAGTGGTGGCCGCCGCCTCTTTCAGCGCGGCGGCGTGGCGCTGTGGAGCGCGTGATGGCTGGATCGGCTGGAATGATAAGCAACGCGGCGAACATCTGCAGAAGGTCGTGTCGAACTCGCGCTTTCTGATCATGCCGTGGGTGGAGGTGAAGAACCTCGCCTCGCACCTGCTTGCACGTCTGGCCGCACGCATGGTCGAAGATTGGCGCAAAACCTATGGATACGAACCCCTACTTCTGGAGACGTTCGTGGACCCCAAGCGCTTTGCGGGCACCTGCTACCGCGCTGCGGGTTGGTTGCACGTGGGGCAGACGGCCGGCTCCTGTCGCAACGGGCACACGCCGGTCCCGATCAAGGATGTTTATCTCTACCCGTTGTGTCCCGAGACCCGCGCGCAACTGTGCGGCGGAGAACCGCCGGTGCAGCTTTGCCCGGCGGACTGGGCGGAGTTAGAGTTCGGGACGGCGAAACTGGGCGACCCGCGCCTGGTGCGTCGCCTGGTGGAGGTGGGGCGCGACTTCTATGGCCGACCGCAGGCGAATATTCCCGAGGCCTCGCAGAGTCGAGCGCGCGCCAAGGCCGCTTACCGGCTGCTCGATCAGCGCGGTGTCGGCATGAAGGATTTTCTCTCCGCGCATGTGCGCGCCACCGTCGAGCGGGCCCGGCAGGAGTCGGTGGTGCTCGCGGTACAGGACACCACCAGCCTCAACTACACCGGCATCAAAGATATCTGTCCGGGGCTCGGCTCGGTCGGCACCGATCACAGTGGGGCGATGGGATTGATCGTACACGACACGGTGGCCTTCACCCCCGCGGGGTTGCCGCTGGGGGTGCTCGACGCGCAGGTGTGGGCGCGCAAGAAGAAGCGCAACACCACCAAGCCGATCAAGCAGAAGGAAAGCCGCAAGTGGCTTGTGAGCTACGAACAGGCTTGCACGCTGCAGACCGAGTGCGGAAGGCGCACCACGGTGGTCAGCGTCGGCGATCGCGAGGCGGATCTGTACGAGTTGTTCTGCGAGGCACGCGATCGCAAGAACGGTGCACATCTTCTGGTGCGTGCCGCACAGAATCGCTGCGTACGCCAGGAGTGCGGCTATCTGTTCGACCACCTGCATGGGCTCGACGCCGCCGGTCAGTACGAACTGCCGCTGGAGGCCCGCTCCGGACGTAAGGCCCGTGTGGCGCAACTCTCGGTGCGCTTTGCGAAGGTTACCCTCGAAGCGCCCAAGGGAAAGAAGAACCTCGGTCCGCTGGAAATTGATGCAGTGCTGGCCCGCGAAGAAGATCCGCCACCACACGTAACGCCACTGGAGTGGTTGCTGCTGACCACACTGCCCGTCAACACTTTCGAGCAGGCTCAACAGCGACTGTCGTGGTACTCGGTGCGCTGGGCAATCGAAGTCTTTCACCGCACTCTCAAGAGCGGCTGCCGTATCGAAGACCGACAACTGGAGAATGCCCGCCGGCTCGAAAACTGTCTGGCCATCGACATGGTGGTGGCCTGGCGTATCCTCTACCTGCGACATCTCAGCCGCGTCGATCCCGAGGCTCCCTGCACCGTCTACTTCGCTCCGCACGAATACGAAGCGCTCTACGCCGTCACGCATCACGGCACGGCTCTCCCCAAGAAACCCATCACGATTCGTCAGGCAACCCATATGGTGGCCATGCTCGGCGGCTTCCTCGGCAGAAAGGGCGATGGCGAGCCCGGAACCGAAACACTCTGGCGCGGCCTGCAACGCCTCGATGCAATCTGCATCGGCTGGCTCGCCGCTCATCAAACCTTCCGCCGAGGGCCATGACCTGTGTCCACCTCATACTTGTGGGTAAGCGTCAGCCCTGAGGGAGAGGGCAGGGTGAGGGGGTGAAAAGCTCTTCAACCATTCGCCGTGACGGCCACCGTACGGGTCTGCGTAATCGGTCAGAGCTGGCCCATCGCAAACGACCGGAGCTTCACGCGCTTCGCCCGGCAGCGGGCTGGTCGTGGCAGCCGGAAAGCCGACGCCGTCGAAATCCACCGTGCACCGCGAAGGCGAAGTTGTCGAGCACCTCGGGATCCATCGGATCCCCGTTGAACGGGATGGTCAGGGATGGCAGGCCTTCACGCTCGGCGACGTGAAAGAACTGGGTCTCGGCCAGCTTGGTGGGCATGCACTCGAGCGGACCCACACTCACCACGCCATCGACCGCGCCTTTGCGCCACTCGTGGACGGCGACCCCGAGTGTGAGCACGGCTTCACCGTAAAGAGCGCTACGCAGATAGGGATTGGCGGCCTCCAGTGCCTGCTTGACCCTGGTTCGTGCGTGCCAGCCGAGCCGGCGGGCCAGTGCGTCGTAGGTGAGTTTCTGCGTGCGGTGGAGAACCGCCCTGCTCAAGCGGCCACCCAAGCTGCCATCCCTGCCGCAGTCGTACTTGCACCAATCGGCGTATTCCAGCCACTCGTTGAACGGCGCCAGGTACGCGCGGATGCCGTGCTTCTCCAGCTTGTCGATCAGGAAGTCGTTGGCGAAGGGATCGCAACGCACGTATATCTCGCCGACCACCGCCACGGTCGGAATCTCTTGGGACGTCTTCACGGCGGCAAACGCATTGGCGGCCCGCCGGAGAATGTCGGTCACACCGAAAAGCCGACCGGTCACGGCCTGGAACAGCGCGCCACGGACGGTTGGCTGCCGGCTCGCCTCAGCCCGAGTGCGCGCCACGAGCTCCGCAGCGTATTGGCGGTACACCGCTTCGGCGGCGCCAGGCGTGGCCTCCACCGGCCGGACGTCGTACAGCCCCTGAAGCAGAACGTCGGTCGCGCTCCAGCCTGCGGCACACAGTGCAAAGAGTCCCCCGGGCATACCCTCGCCGTAGGCGTTGTCCATCGGTGACCAGACGCGGACCCGGTCCGCCCACTGCACCCGCTCCAACACGATCTTATGCAATACGTTATAAATGCCAAAGCGGCACGGCCCGCTCGAACGCGGCATCAAGAAGGCAAACCGCGCACTGCTGTGCCGCTCGCGTTCCAGGCGCTGGAGTAGGCTGCCCACCGTGATGCACAGCGGCACGCACTCCTTGCCCGAGGTGTAGCGGCGGCCGATCCGCAGGCTCTCCCGATCCGGCATGGGCAGGCTCTCGGCCGGTATGCCGGCGCCATTCAACGCCGCAGCGAGCACGTCGGCCCCCGGCCCCATGCGCGGCAGGAGCACGACCTCACGTCGAGCCCGAATGTCGGCCGGACACGGCTGCGCCTGCTGGACGGCTCGGAAGTCGTTGAGGATTGCGTCACGCGGCTTGCCGCGCAGGTCCTCGTAAACACAGTGCAGAAACGCTTCCACGCGGGTCTTAGTGCCGGCGTCGCCGGAGTGACCATCCGTTTCGAT
Organism: Candidatus Binatia bacterium; assembly: GCA_036382395.1. NCBI lineage: Bacteria > Candidatus Binatota > Binatia (SeqCode) > Binatia bacterium. The sequence goes on from DASVHW010000250.1 coordinate 4,178, forward strand.
GACCGCGAACGGACGGCCCTGCATGATGTAGCTGTAGAAGTGCAGGTTGAAGCTGTCCGGCCCGCAGGAGTAGTTGCTGCACCAGATGCTGTAGATGCCCTGATGGCGCCGGATCTGATGCGCGGCCCGCAGGCTGCGCTGGCCGTGGCCCCAGTACACGTCTTCGAAGACCGGCACTTCGCCGTCCACCGGGTAGCAGTCCACTGGAATCGGCATCGCACCCTGCTCGCGGATGATGGCCGGAACGTTGGAGTTGAGCACTTTGTTGTAGATCGTGTAGGGACGGCCCAGAACGACAATCGGCACGATGTCGTGTTCCCGGCAGAACGCCAGCGCCTGACGGCCCAACGCCAGGCACTCCGCATCGAAACGCCGCTGCACGTCGACGGCGTTCCGATAGGCCGTTTCCCAGCCGTTGCCGCCCAGCTGCAGAGCGTCGGACACGCGCTGGCAGCTTTCCATGAACTCGCGCGACTCGAGGTTACTTCTGCCGATGTCGATTACCGGCGAGATGACGTCCGAGGTGGTGGCCTTGCCGAGATCCCAGCGCAAAACGTCCGGACTCCCTTGCACGATGGGGCAAACCGTCGCGTGCGGCTCGCCCGCCGAGTGCTCAATGCCTCGCAACATCGGCAGGAACAGAAAGTCCGGTCGCTCGTCAGCCATGGCGCTGACCAGTCCGTGGAACTGCTGCATGGGCGCGCAAAACGGCACGTTGGCACCCTCGACGCCTCGCTTCAGGGCGGCCTGGTCGGCGCCACGGCGAACCAGCAGGTCAAAGCCAAGCTCGTAGAGGAACGTAACGAAGAACGGAAAGAGGCCTTTGAGCTGGAACTCGTCGGTGAGTGCGATGGTCGGACGGCCGCGCCGGATGGTGCTGCGCGCAACGATTTCTTCCACCGCCTCCTCCCGACTGCGGAAGGGATCGGGGGCCTGATCGGGCAGCTTCCGCTTGCCCGTCCCCTTGTCCCACAGCGAGCAGCCGCCCCCCCAGGTGAAGCGTTGCGTGCGCGTGTCGACGAGGGTCGTGATCCGGTCTATGCGGCAGCGGTTGCCGGCTCCGCCGCAACCCTGCGTCGACTTGCAGATGAAGGTGTCCTTGCAAGCGACCTGGGCATCGAGAAAGCGCCGCAGGTCAATGGGTTGGCGGCCATCCGCTGGGAAAGCCTTGCGCGCCAGCAGCGCGATGCCCAGCGCCCCTACCGTCCCGGGATTCGGCGGCACGATCACCGCACTCCCCGTCTGCCGCGCGACGGCGGCGGCGAGAGCGTCGGCTGCAAACGGCATCCCCTGGCAAAAGATGACTTCGCCGACCGAGCGGCTGCCTTTGACCCGGTTGAGGTAGTTCTGCACCACGGAATCGTAGAGGCCCGCAATGATCGCACGGTTCTCGACTCCAGCCGCGACCGCCCCATCGATGACTTCGGCCATGAATACGGAACAGTGCTGGCCCAGTGATACGCCGCGCTCGCTGGCGAGCGCCTCCTCCCCAAGCTTCGCCACCCCGTCGATGCCAGAGAACTTCCGTCCCTGTTCCTCAATGAAGGAGCCCGTGCCCGCGCTGCACGCCTCATTCATCGCTGCGTCGACCACTCGACCCTCGGCGAGCCGAATGTACTTCGCGTCCTGCCCGCCGATCTCGAAGATCGTGTCGACGCGCGAGTCGTAGTGCAACGCCCCCTCCGCGTGCGCGGCGATCTCGTTGAGCACGTAGACCGCATCGACCCCGTAGCAAGTGGCGAGGAGCGATCCGACGATCTCCCGACCGCTGCCGGTGGCGCCACAGGCCACGACCGGTACGCTTTTCGCCGGACCGTCGACGAAGCGCTGCATCAGCGCTTGCGCCGCGCCAACGGGGTTACCGTTGGTGTTGACGTATGCCTCCCACACTGCCTCTGCGGTCTCGGCGTCGAGCCCAACCATCTTGGAGCCAGTGGAGCCGATGTCGAAGCCCAGGATCAGCCTGCGGTCCTCACCGCCCGCAAGCGGTCGTTGTCGACGCGTCATGCGTTGGACGTGGAGTAGTGAGTCGGCCAGCGCGGGGACGATGTCGAACTCGGTGTGCTTGGGCGCCGCAAACAGCGCCTCGATGTCCGGCACCGGGAACACCTGCTCGGCAGCCACAATCGCGGAACCGAGCGCCTCCAGGAACAGCGCCTCGTCCTCGGTCGCCTCGAGCAGCTCCATCCCGCGCGCAGTCAGGAAGCGGGCGAAGTGCCTGCGGATGCGCACCGAGCGACTCACCCCGCCTATCAGCATCACCTTGGGCGGGCTCACCCGTGGCTTGATGAGGACCTGGACGTTCTCGCCGACTGCGTCGTACAGGCCTGCGAGGATTCGAGCGCGGTCCTCGCCCTTGTTGGCCAAGTGGGTCATGTCTGTTTTCAGGATGACAGGGCAGCGGCCGGAAAGCGGCGCCGGATCCTCGACCCGCTCACACAACGCGCTGGCCTCCTCGATGGGCAGGTCGAAGCGCTGGACGAGCTGCCGCAGGAAGTTGCCCGTGCCCTGGGAACAGCGCGAGTTCTCGCGGAAGATTTCGGCCCCGCTCGGTCGTAACTCGAGCACTGAGAAGCCGTGGCTGCCGATGGAAACGATGGTGGCCGAGTTGGCTTTACCGAGGAAGCGGAAACCGGCAGCCTGTGCCTGCTTCGTTGGCACACGGTCAAGCGTCAGCTGTCGACTGAATCGGCCGGTCGCTGCGGCGCCCGCGACCTCTTCCCAACGAACCTCGCTCAGCAGGGCACGCAGTGCTTTCGCCGGTTGCTTGCAGTGCTCTGCGAGCCAGCGGCCGGTCCAGAGCAACCTCCCGTCTTGGCGGGTCAACTCGACGATCTTGACGGTCTCGGCACCGACATCGATCCCCACGTAACACTGGCGCATGGCTGCTGCTCCATCTACCCGAAGAGAACGGCTCAGCTCGCTGACGAACTCACTCAAATGACCCGCCCTAGCCTAGCGGACTCGGCGCCCCAGGGCCACAACGCGCCAATGTACTGCCGGTCACTGCCTGCCAGTACGCCCCTCAAATGCCGTGCATAGCGCCGGGCTGTGGGCGACTCGTGCAGAAAATGATAGTTGGATCTCGTGAGAACGTATCTTGGACCATCTTGCTCTTGGAACAGGCGTGTCATGGAGCTTTTCTGATCTGGCGCGCTTGCTCCGCTTCATGCAAATCGAGTCCGCACAACCACGCACCGCCTGGAGTCGCTGGACGTGGCCCGCCGCCGCCGCGGGAGCGCTCTACTGGTATGTGGCCACTCATAATTGAGTACATCCCTTCGCGAGCATGCAGACGCACGCTCCACGCCCCTTGGAGAGAATCAGGGTGAGGGCAGTTGGAGACAACGACGCACCATTCACGCTAAGGAGCAACTCACGATGTCGGTAATCTACTCAGACACCTGGTATGAAGACATGAAGAAGCTGATCAACGGTTCGGACAAGCTCGGCAAGATGGCGCCGAGCACCCGGATCGTGTTCACCCTGGAGGTCATGGGCGATGGCGCCTCACCCTATGTGCCGAAGGAGGACGGACTGTACTTCCTGCTCACGATCGAAAGCGGGAAAGTGATGGAGTTCCGGCCGCTGTCCCAGCGCCACGACGGCAAAGGCCTCAACTTCCGCTTCACCGCGCCCGCGGCGATCTGGGAAGGCGTGGCCGCCGGTCAGAAGGATCCGATCACATCCGGCCTGCGTGGCGAGATCAAAGTCCGCGGCGACATGCGTTTCCTGATGGAGAACGCCGACGCCGTCAAACTCGCCATCGACCTCTACGCCAATCAGGTCAGCACCGAGTGGCCGCTGGGGCGGCCACCCTACGCCGGGTGACGGTTTTCCGCGCGTAGGGGCTCACCCATGGCACGCCCGACTCGAGGCAGGTTTTACGGGTGGCGGATCGTTGGCGGCTCGTTCGTCATCTTGCTCGTCACCGTCGGCATCGGTCTCTACGTACCGCCGGTCTTTCTCATCCCGCTGCAGCAACATTTTGGCTGGAGCCGGGCCGCGATCGCCACGGGAAGCGCGATGGCGGCGATTATGAGTGGGGTGGTCTCGCCGCTCGTCGGCATATGGATCGACAAGTACGGGTCGCGCAAGGTGATGACCGCGGGCGCGCTGCTCATGGGCGGTGCCTTTGCGCTGTTGAGCCTCATGCGTTCGCTCTGGCAGCTGTATGCCTTCAACATGCTGGCGGCCATCGGCATCACGTGTGTCGCCTGGATCCCGAACCAGACGCTGATCTCCAACTGGTTCGAGCGCCAGCGCGGTCTGGCGATGGGCATTGCCATGACGGGGGTCGGTTTCGGCGGGCTGATCATGGCGCCCTGTGCCGCGCTGTTGATTGCGCAGCTCGGCTGGCGTCTGGCCTTCGCGGTGTTGTCGGTGTTCATCCTCGTGGTGGTCGTGACCACGGTGCTCGCCACCGTGCGCAGCCGGCCGGGAGACATGGGCTTGCTCCCCGACGGTGAGGCCACCAGCGCGGCGCCTGCCGCCGCCGGCGCCGGCCGGGAGATCGCCGCCGGGTTCGAGCTGGCGCAGGCGGTGAAGACCAAGGCCTTCTGGATACTTTCGGTCGGCCACTTCCTCGGGGTCTTCGCCTCGTTCTCGATCGTCGGGCACCTGGTGGCGTTCCTGCGCGACGTCGGGTTCGACAGCCGTGTCGCGGCCGTCGCATTGGGTTTAGCGGTAGGCGTGAGCGTTGTCGGGAGGGTGCTCGTCGGTTTTCTTGCCGATCGTTCCAGCAAGCGCAACATGGCGAGCGCGGCGTTTGCGTTGTACGCGGTCGCCGCCCTGCTGCTCTTGAGCATCCAGTCGGCCGGCGCGCTGCCGGCGTTCGTCATCACCTTCGGCCTGGCGCTCGGCGGCGCCGCGGTGATGGTACCGCTGCTGGTGGGCGAATGCTTCGGTCTGCTCGCGTTCGGCAAGATCCTCGGCGTGATCATGATCTCGGCGACACTCGGAGGAGCGGCCGGCCCGGTGATCACCGGTCGTATTTACGATGTCACTGGGAGCTACAACCTGGCGTTCATGCTTCACGCCGCCGTGTTTCTCGCCGCGGCGCTGGCGTTCCATCTCCTGCCGCGGCCGGAGATTCCAGAGCCGGTGATGAAATCCGCGCGGTAGAGCGCTGCTCGACCCCTGAAGAATGACAGCACTCGCTCGCTCAATCGACCTCGAGCGTGGGAGCCGTCCGTTCGCCGTCATCGTCATGGGCACGGAGGCCGGAATATGATACGCGGATGTCGTGCGACGGTGATCTTGCCCGTGCAGCGTATCAACGTGGCTGCGAACGTCTGGTTGTTCGTGAGCGAGGGGCCGCAATGAAGAAGATCTATCTGACCAAGTACGCCCAGAGCCGGTTCGGCAATCTCGGCAACTATCCGATCGAGGCCATGATCCAGGACGCGGGCTCGCAGGCGCTCCAGGACATCGACCGCGGCGCGGTCGAACACATCGCCACCGCCGGCATCCTCACCCCGACGCTCAACAATCAGATACTCATCGGCGGTCTGGTGGCCATGGATCCTGCGTACACCAACAAGAGCATCAAGAGTGTGGCCAATGCCTGCGACTCGGGAGGCCTGGCCGTGCTCGACTGCGCCACCGCGATTCTGGCGGGCCAGGCGCACATCGCACTGGCCATCGGCATCGAGAAGATGCATCCCCTCGAAGGCAAGCTGGACTCCAAAGTCGTCGGCGCCGCGCTCGGGGCTGCCGCGCACAGGGAGGATTTGTTCCCGCCCCTCACCTTCCCGCACTCCTTTGCCGTGATCATGGACCGGTACATGAAAGCCTACGGATACAGCGAAGAGGACTTCGCCTGTATCCCGCCGCTGTTCTACGACAACGCCTCGCACAACCCACTGGCGCACATGCACAAGACCAAAGCACCGGTCACCAAAGAGCTGGTGCTGGGAAGCCATCGACTGTTCCCCGATCCTCCCTTGCCGCTCAAGCTGTTCGAATGCTCGCAGATCTCCGACGGCTGGGCGCGCATTCTCGTGTGCGATGACGAAGGGCTGGCGAGACTCGGCATCCGCAAGGCTGCCGCCACCGAGTTGGCCGGCTTCGGACAGGCCACCGACAGCTTGTCGATGGCGTCACGTGGCGAGAACCTGCTCAAAGCGGTGGGCGCGAGACGCGCCTTTGGCGCCGCGATGCAGATGGGCGGGGTGAAATCGCAAGACCTGTCACTGCAGGAGGTGCACGACTGCTTCTCGGTGATGGGGCCGCTGGCCGTGGAGATCACCGGCCTGACCGAGGCGGGCGAGGGGCTCAAGTACTTCATGGACGGGCGGGCGCGCCGAGACGGCACTTGCCCGATCAACACCTCCGGTGGGCTCATCGCCAAGGGCCATCCCATCAGCGCCACCGGTGTCGCCATGATCGGATGGGTGCATCAGCAGCTCCTCGGCACGGTGCCACCGGCGTTGCAGGTCGCCAACGTGCGAGTCGGTGCCACGCTCAACATCGGCGGCCCCATCTGCAGCACGGTCGCCACGGTGCAGAAGCCGGCGTAGGCGCGGACTCCCCGACGCGACCCCCGACTACTTCCGTCCCCATCGCCGGGCCGTCGCAGGCTTGTTGGGCGGCAGCCTTACTCCGAGGAGTCGCCCGCCAGCCAAATCTCTCTGGTGTTCGTGTGGGGGAAGGGTTCGTCTGGAACGGTCACTCCGAGGGCGGCACACAGGGGTGCCCAGCCGTCGCCGGCCCGCCACTCGATGAGGCGGTGGGCCGGGACCGTCTCGCGAACCCGCGCGTTATGGCGCTCGAAGGCGGCCATGGCCGCTGCCGGGTCATCTACTGCGGTGGTGAATCGAGCGGCGAACACCGCCTCGGCCATCGCGTGCCATTCGGTTCCCGCTGCCTTCTGGGTTGTGGGGAAGATCGTCTCGGTGGCGCTCCGGTACCAGGATTGTGGATCGCGCACGGAGAGCAGCACCACGGCATCGGGGAAGGCTTCGCTCAGTTCGGGCCAGAAGGCCGCGGCGGGCCAGTCGACCGCCGCGCCGTAGCCGGCGAGCAGCGTGCGCCAGTCCGGCATCGTGCCGCGGGCCGCGGCGTGCCAGGCGGGGATGTGCTCGGGATGCGCGAACACCTCGACCATGTGGTAGCACGGCGCGCCGAGCAGCCGCTCCAGTGCGACCTTCAACGACATCGTCCCCGTCCGGCCCAGCCCGGCTCCGACCACGCGTAGCGCCATCCGACCTCCTATCCGTCGCGGCCTCTCATGTAG